>QFQW01000043.1 GCA_003248755.1 Chryseobacterium sp.
TAAAGAAAACGATATGACAACAATTGCAGGCTTGATTTCTGAAGTAGTGGATAATATTAAAGACGAAAATGTCTTATTATCTGTAAGAAAAAAAGTAAACGAATTGATGGAAGGTCATGCACTTTTCAATTATTAAGAAAAACAATTCTGAATATTAAAAAAAGAATGAGCATCTTTGTTCATTCTTTTTTTATGGATAAAAAATCATTCACTTTTGATGAAATTAAACTGAAGCTTGTAAACTATTGTGTCTATCAGGACAGATGTCATTATGAAGTAGAGCAGAAGATGAAGGAGTTTCTTTTGATTCCGGAAGCCAAGGAAGAAATTATTCTTTATTTGATTAAGGAAAATTATCTTAATGAAGAACGTTTCACGAGAAGTTATATCCGGGGTAAATTCTATATCAAACATTGGGGAAGAAATAAAATAAAAATGAACCTCAAGCAAAAAGGTATTAATGACAAATTGATTTCCAAATGTATGGACGAAATTGATAAAGTTGACTATGAAAAAACTTTGACAAAGATTTATCAAGATTATTTTTCCAAACAAAATGGCATGAAAGAATACCAGAAAAAAAGCAAAGTAATAAGGTATCTAATGTCTAAAGGATATGAGTATGAAGAGATTTGTGAGATTATAAATAATGAATAAAATCTAACATTAAATTAAATTAATATTGAAATTAACTATAACGGTTTAAAATATTTCTTAAAAATAAATAAAAAATTCTTAATTTCGTCCCAAATTCGAACAATAGATTACATGAAAAAGCTAATTATAATATGTTCCCTGATCGTGTTTGGTTCTATGAACGCACAATCTATAAAATACGGTGTGACAGGTGGTTTTCATAAAGGGTCGATCGTAGGAATCCATAATGCTTCAAAAGGTAATTTTGGAGGAAGTGTTGGTGTTTTTGCTGATTTTTCTTTGGTTCCTAATGATATTTTTGATTCTGCATGGTTGTACTTTACGCCACAATTGGAATTATATACTGTAGGAGAGAGAGGGGATTGGAATGAGGACGAAATCAATTACCAAAAGTATAATAACTTATATGTCGGGATACCCTTATATATTAAGTATTTTTTGAAAAATCACGGATATAAAGGAGATATCTATTTCATGTTAGGGCCTAAGCTGGAATTTTTAGCTTCAAGAAAAGAAAGCGAAGATAATGCAGTAAAAGAAGCTATTGCTGCAGGGTATGATCCGAATAAATTTGGGCTAGGTCAAAAAATTAATAATTTCGGATATGGACTGTCTGCTAAAGTTGGTGTAAAAGTTAATGATGAATTGGATGTCTTTATTAGATTTGATAGAGGTTTTTCAAAAATTTATCCGGATTACAAAGAACAAACTACATATAATAGATTCTTGAGTATTGGCGTTAGTTATTATATAGGATCAACAGATTAACGTTTGAATAATACTTACTACAAAACTGTAAGTTTTCTTCAATTCTTACAGACTTCAAAAATGAAAAAACAGGTATTTTTATTATTCATATTTTTTTTGGTGTGCTCATGTCAGCCTAAAAAGAATATGATTTATATGAGCAATCATAATTTTGAAAAAGAAGTTAGTCAAGCCAAATATACAGGACTTAGAATAAAAGAGGCTGATATATTGGATATTAAGATTTCGGCTTTTGATGATATTGCAGTAAAACCGTTTAATATACCAACAATGGCTTACACTAACGATTCTGGAGAAGCAGGCCCTGCTAATGCTACTAGCCAATATGTTGTGTCTAGCGATGGTTACATAGATATGCCTGTATTGGGAAAAGTGTACTGCAACGGAATGACTAAAAGTCAGCTTGAAAATGATTTGGAGGAAAGACTTAAGGTTTATCTTACGGATCCAAGAGTTGATATAAAACTTACAAACTTTGGTATCAGTGTTTTAGGAGAAGTTTCCAGCCCCGGGCAAAAAACATTTAACAAAGAAAAGCTTAACCTTTTTCAAGCTATTGCATTGGCTGGAGATATGACCCCTGCTGCTGATAGAACTAATGTGAAATTATTGAGATTTTCTGAAGAAAGCCAAAAAGATACATTGATTACTCTGGATTTTTCGGATACCAGCATTGTTAATTCGCCATATTATTATCTTCAACAAAATGACATAATATATGTAGAACCGGATAGGAATAAACAGATTGCTGCAAATACAACCAATCCAAACAGAGCTTTGTTCTTACAACTATTAGCCGTAGGTTTAAGTTTACTAGCATTAATTATTAGATTTGCCCGTTAATGGAATTTTTAGACCAAGACTTTCATCCGAATAAAAAAATAAATTTCAAAAAAGAAGTATCCCGCTTTTTTAAATATTGGCCGTGGATTATTCTAAGTATTATTGTCTTTTATTTAGGATCTTATTTCTATCTCAAATACACGCAACCACAATATCAGTCCAGAACCACTTTGTTATTCCAAGAAGCTACAAACTCGGGCAGAGGAGCGTTGGGAGATCTCAAGAGTCTTGGGATGGGAATAAGTGGTGATAATGAATTGGAAGGAGAGACGGCTATTATTGTTTCAAAACCGATACTTTACAAAGTAGGCAAAAATCTTAATTTGGACGTTAATTTTATTTCACAAGGAAAAATCCGTGAAATAGAGTTGTACGATACATCTCCATATTTAGGAAAAATAGTTTCTACGAATGAAAATTTCAGAGGTGCTTCTTATTACATAGAACCGGCAGGTAGTCAGAAGTATAGACTTATGGAAGGTTCTTTGATTGATAAAAACAAGAATACTTTTAAATATGATGAGTTGGTAGATTTACCTTGGGGTAAAATAATAATTTCTAAAAGAAAAGGAGAGATTCCTTACCGGTTAAAAGTTTCATTTCAAAGTTCTAAGAGTATGATTGGAGCTTTGGAAAGCAATATTAAAGCTCAGGTTACAGGTGGATTATTGATGGATGTGAGCATAATAGGTGCAATTCCTCAAAAATCAGAAGACATTCTTAATGAACTTACCAAACAATATAATATTGATGGTATTAATGATAAAAATATAGAAGCAGAAAATACTCAGAATTTTATTAATGATCGTTTAAATCTTATTTCTCAAGACCTTGAAAAAATAGAAGGAGACAAAGAGAATTTTAAGAAAGCTAATAATATTACAAATCTAGATACCCAGACTGATATAGCGGTTAACAGATTGACAGGAAATGTTGAGAATGTTTTTAATCAGTCGGTGCAGTTGGAGATATTGAATGCCATATCTGCAATGGCTAATAATGGAAAAGAACAACTTTTTCCTACAGGTTTGGGTTTGGCAAATGCTACTGAGTCATTATTGTCGCAATATAATGAACTCCTTTTATCAAAAAAGAGAACTTTAAAACAGGCTACAACATTAAATCCTGCAATTAAGACATTTGATAAAGATTTGTCAGAATTATTAAATTCTATCAGAAGAAATGTTCAGGAAAGTAGATCGCAGCTAGAGAAAAGAATTGGGCAAACTAATTTTGAGCTTGGACAAGATAAGGCTGCCATTTATAAGTATCCAACTCAAGAAAGAACTTTCCGTAATATAGAAAGACAAAGAAATCTAAAAGAATCTCTGTATTTATATTTGCTTCAGAAAAGAGAGGAAAATGCTATCACACTGGCTGTTACCGCTCCTAAAGCTAAAGTTGTGAACCCGGCTTATACAGTTGGCGTTGTAAATCCAAATTATAATCAAGTAAAAACTGCATCTGTTATTATTGGATTACTTTTCCCTTTGGCAATTCTTTTCATTATCAGAATTTTGGATACCAAAATCCGAACTAAAGAAGATATAGAAGGAGAAGCTCCCAATATCCCAGTTATTGCAGAAATACCTTTTGATGGTAGTGGAAAAACTTTGGTAGAAAAGAATGACTTTACCATTTTTGCAGAATCATTTAGAATTTTGATATCCAATATCAAGTTTATATTAAGATCCAAAAAAATTGATAAAGGTGGAGTTATTTTAGTAACATCATCTGTAAAAGGAGAGGGTAAAACAACCGTGTCTATGAATACGGCCTTGAGTTTATCAGGCAGTGGAAGAGTTTTAATAATAGGAGCTGATATTCGTAATCCGCAATTACATAGGTTTTTAGATAAAAATAAAAGAGGTCTTACAGATTATTTGGTTTCAGATAATGAAGATGTTCACAGTTATATCGTAAAATCGAATTTAGACAAAAATCTAGATGTTTTATTCAGCGGAGCTAAGGCTCCCAATCCGAACGATTTGTTAGATATGAAAAAATTTGATGATATGATTGATATTCTTAAAACGGAATATGATTATATCATAATGGATTCGGCACCGGTAATGTTGGTGAGCGATTCCATGCATCTGGTAGATATTGCGGACTTAGTAATTTATACGGTTAAATCCGAATTTTCTGATAACGAAATGATAATGTTTGCCCAGAATTTCAGAAGAGATAATCAGATTAATAATATGGTTTTTGCATTAAATAATGTGAAGCCAGAATATTCCAAATACGGTTATAAATACGGATATGGCTATTATTCTTATATAAAACCGCAAAGCAAACTGACAAAACTTTTCAGAAAAAATAGTTAAATCTCATTTAATTATCAGTAAAAGAGTATTGTTTAAATTTAAATCTATCTAACTTCAATATCCATATATTTATCCAGAATGTCCGAAATCAAGATATATGAACCCAATAATCAGAACAAAACGATTCTGAATGTTATTGGAGAAATGTTCAAAGACTTATTCTCTTCTACCGGTCTCGCAAAAAGATTATTTATTAGGGATAAAAATGCCGAATACAGACAATCTGTGTTTGGAATCCTGTGGGCTTTGATTACTCCTTTGGCGAATGCGTTAATATGGGTTTTCTTAAGCGCTTCGGGAGCTGTGAATGTTTCTGGAACAGGTATACCATATCCATTGTATGTTTTTTTGGGAACGATGATTTGGAGTGTGTTTAGCGAGAGCATCAGTATGCCGTTGTTGCAAACTAACTCTTCAAAAACTTTGATATCAAAAATTAACTTTCCAAAAGAAGCAATACTGTTATCAGGATTTTATAAAACGCTTTTCAATACAGGAATTAAGGTTGTTATTATAATTGGTGTTCTTTTCTTTTATGGATATTATCCCAATTTTAGTTTTATTCTTTTCCTTTTGATCTTGGTATACATCATATTATTTGGAATTTGCTTAGGGTTGCTGATAACACCTGTTGGTATGTTGTATACCGATATTGGTAAAGTAATTCCAATCATTCTTCCTTTCTTGATGTATCTTACGCCGGTTGTTTATAAAAAAACAAAAGTATCATCTTTGCAGAGTATAATAGATATTAATCCGCTTACTCCTCTTATTAATTCTTGCAGAAATATGTTAACAGATGGAGTCATTGAAAACCCGAATTACTTATTGATCTTGTTACCGATAACTTTGTTAATCATAATCATTGGATGGATATTTTATAGAGTGTCTATTCCGATTATTGTAGAAAGAATGTAATTATAGAAAGAATGTCAGAAACTTTAATAAAAGCCGAATCGGTATCGAAAAAATTCTGCAAAGATCTTAAATTAGGTTTGCTGTATGGCTTACAGGATTTGGGAGGGAGCATATTTGGAAGCTCAAAAGAAAGGGATCTTAGGAATAAAGAATTCTGGGCTGTAAATGATATTAATTTTGAAGTTAAGAGAGGAGAATGCCTAGGTTTGCTTGGGCATAACGGAGCAGGTAAAAGTACACTTCTTAAAGTGATTACAGGACTTATTGCTCCAGATAGAGGCAGAATAGAGATGCATGGAAGAGTCAATGCACTTATTGAGCTCACAGCAGGCTTTAATCCTATTCTTACAGGGAGAGAAAATATTTTCAATAATGGAGCCGTTTTAGGACTTTCTGATAAAGAGATCAAATCAAAATTTGATGAGATTGTTGCTTTTTCCGAATTAGAAGACTTCATTGATACACCGGTTCAGTATTACAGTTCTGGGATGAAAGTTAGATTAGGTTTTTCTGTAGCAGTACATACAGAGCCGGACGTTCTTATTCTAGATGAGGTTTTGGCAGTAGGTGATGCCGGTTTCAAGGCAAAGTCTTTCAACAAAATGAAAGAAATTATGCAATCTGCGGCGGTTATTTTTGTAAGCCACTCTATGCCACAAGTTGCAAGAACCTGTGACAAAGTTCTTTTTATGAGACATGGAGAAAACTTTTATTACGGAGAGGATGTTAACAAGGGAATAGAATTATACTTTAACGAATTCAATAACGAAAAAGGAAAGATAGAATTAAATACGGGAGCAGAGATCCACAATATTTCTATCAATTCTGAAAAAGTTATGGACGAGTCCCACGTTATTACAGCCAATTATGGAGAGCCATTTTCTGTTGAATTGGATATAGATATCAAAGATAAAACTGTAAAAGATTTTTATATTCAGATACAAATTATCGATAAGGATCTTAAGTTAGTTGCAATTCATTACAGTCATCTGTTCAATGAGAGATTATCAACAAAAGATACTAATAAAGTTAAAATTACCTTCCCAGAGTTGCAATTGGTCAACGGTGAATATGGAATGACATACTTCATTGTTGAAGATGACGGTTCTGATAAAGTAAACGAAAATAAAATTTTGTGTATATATAGAAATTATACAAAATTCAGATTAACAGGACTGAATACAATGACGTACGCTCCTTTTCATCTGAAAGCGGATGTATTTCATAATGATGTCCAATTACGTAACAAAATATAGATTATAAATTAAGTATATGAACAAACCAAAAATAATAGCGGAAATAGGCTGTAATCACAAAGGTGATATGCAGATAGCTAAAGAACTAATACAATCTGCAGCAGTATTCTGTAAAGCAGATGTAGCAAAATTTCAGAAAAGAACCAACAGGGAACTTTTAACTGAAGAGGAATATAATACACCACATCCAAATCCGGCAAACTCTTATGGTGATACCTATGGAGCACACAGAGATTTTCTAGAATTTGATGTAGATCAGCACAAACAACTGAAAGCTTGGTGTGAGGAGTTCGGGACAGAATATTCTACATCTGTTTGGGATGTGACTTCAGCAAAAGAAATCACAGAAGTAAATCCTAAATTAATCAAAGTCCCTTCTGCCTGCAACTTAAACAAAGCAATGTTGGAGTATTTAGCAGATAACTACGAAGGTGAGGTTCACCTTTCGTTTGGAATGACAACCCAGGAAGAGGAAGAGAAAATCGTTTCTTTCTTCGAAGCCAAACAAAGAGCAAAAGATCTTGTTCTGTACAGCTGTACTTCTGGTTATCCTGTTCCTTTTGAAGATATCTCTTTACTAGAAATTGTAAGAATCAAAAAACAATTTGAAGGAAGAGTTAAGTCTATAGGATTCTCTGGACACCACTTAGGAATTGCTGTAGATTCTGCGGCTATTGCTTTAGGCGCAGAATGGGTAGAAAGACATTTCACATTGGATAGAACCTGGAAAGGTACAGACCACGCAGCTTCTTTGGAACCGGATGGAATGAGAAAGTTGGTAAGAGATTGTAATGCGGTGTATCAGTCTTTGACTTACAAGAAAAACGAAATCCTTGACATCGAAGATGTGCAAAGAAAGAAGCTGAAAAGCGGACAAATTAAGTGGTAAATAAACTCAATTTAGATAGAAATATAAAAATTGATATAACCAAAGGAGTATTAATTATTTTGGTTATAATTGGGCATGTGCTTTTGGGGAAACTGAATGCTAATATAGCAAGATACATTATTTACTCATTCCACATGCCCATTTTTCTATTAGTATCGGGATACTTAATAAATATTGAAAGACTACGAAGAACAAGCTTTTCAGAATTAATTAAAAAATATATTTTAAGACTGATAATTCCTTGGTTTATAGCAATACTAGTCTATTCAATAATAGAGTATAGATATAGTATCTTACAAAAGAGCATATTTATATTATATCATCCTTATTATCATCTTTGGTATATTCCTGCATTTTTGGGATATGTTCTTATTACTTAAATATTAGAATAAGCACAATATTATTGACACTAATTCCGATAACAATCTTTCTAAATTTTAATTATATAAGTCCTGGAGTTAATAGATATTTTAATACAGATTTTATATCTATAATTTCATATTTATTTCGGCCACAATTTTATTTTTATTTTATTCTGGGTATCTTTTTTAGAAAAAATTTAAGTACAATTATTAGTTATAGATACTTCAATTTTATATTGGGATTTCTATTTTTTTTTCTAATTAATATTTTAACGTTTTATCTTGAGGATGATTTGAATAAAGTAATTACAGCTTTTACATTTTTACTTCAGAATGTTTTACTGGGATTTATTTTAATAAAATATATAAATCAAAATTCATCTTTCCAAACTAATAATAAAATTAACAATTTTCTAAGTTGGTTAGGACAGGAATCACTAGGTATATATCTATGGCATGTTTTGCCTATATTGATTGCAAAACATTATTTTGCCGGATTAACACAGCGTTATTATTTATTTACTTTCATATTATTAATTTTACTTTTATTTATTGTGTCCATAATGAATAAATCTAAATTTTTAAAACAGTATTTTTTAGGAAAACTATAAATGAACAATACAATAGCATTCATTCCCGTCCGTGGTGGTAGCAAATCTATTCCACTGAAGAATATCAAAAGTTTTTGTGGAAAACCTTTGGTATATTGGAACGTCAAAGCGTTAGAAGAGACCTCCGAAATAGATGAGATTATCATCGCAACAGATTCCGAAGAAATCATCGCAGCTGTAGAAAGTTTTAAATTTTCTAAAATCAAAATTTATAAAAGATCTGGCGAAAATGCCCAAGATACATCCAGTACAGAAAGTGTAATGCTGGAATATCTCGAGCAGGTAAGTTACCAGCAAGATGATACTTTTATCTTGGTTCAGGCAACATCGCCTTTGACAAGAACTGAAGATTTTTCTTCAGCTTTAGAAATTTTTAATAATTCTGACTACGATTCTTTGCTGACCGGCGTTCGTTTCAAAAGATTCTTTTGGAATGAAGACGGCACGTCAAAAAATTACGATTATAAAAACCGTCCAAGAAGACAAGACTTTCAAGGAGAGTTTATGGAAAATGGTGCATTTTATATCAACAAAGTTGGTAATATCCTGAAAGATAAGAACCGGTTGAGTGGCAAAATTGGATTATTCGAAATGCCAGAATTTACATCTTTTGAAATCGATGAACCAGATGACTGGGTGATTGCCGAGCAATTGATGAAACGCCATGTCCTGAAAAACAATCATTCTGGTCCAAAGATTAAATTGTTTTTGACAGATGTTGATGGCGTTTTGACAGATGCAGGAATGTATTATTCGGAAAGTGGTGATGAGCTGAAAAAATTCAATACGCATGATGGGATGGGATTTGATATTTTAAGAAGCCATAATATCAAAACAGGAATTGTAACCTCGGAAGTTACCCAAATTGTTGAAAGGAGGGCAAAGAAACTAAAGGTTGATTTTCTCTACCAAGGAAAAAGAGAAGGCGGAAAACTGGAAGCCGCTTTGGAAATCTGTGAAAAAGAAGGCATATCTATAAAAGAAGTAGCTTATATCGGAGACGATATCAATTGTTTCAACCTTTTGTCAGAAGTGGGATGGGCTGCTTGTCCGCAGGATGCATTAGACAAAATAAAATCTATTCCTAATATCAACATTATGAGCCTGAAAGGAGGTGAGGGTTGTGTGAGAGAATTTATAGAGAAAATCGTTAATGAATCAAAGTAAAAAATGGTACAGGAGAAAGTCACATTCGAATCTAGAAAAGATTATATTTCTATTTTGGGAGATTTGTTTCTTGTCATTAAAAAAACAATACAACCACTTAACAAAAAAATTAATCCTTGGTTTCTCATAAGAGTACAGACAGGTTATTTTTTTCATTTGATTTACAGCGGTAAAATAAAATTCGAACAAGATGAGAATATAAGTTTTGATTCCAAAGGAAAAAATAACGTCTCTTTAAAATCAAGAGCCAAAAGTTTCTTGAGTCTTTTCATATTATTCTTTAAACTAAAGAAATATCAAAAAAAATTAACAGGCAAACTTTCGGGCAGGACTTTGTATTTGGGATACCATTCTCATAATATCAAAGATGGGAGTTATAATATCTATCTTCATCCTTTCTATAATGATGACAAGGAAAAAGGAGAGATTTTCTACATCGATTTTACAGGTAATAATCAAGAAATACAGTATTACTACCAACTTTTATTACAATATTATAATCTAAAAGATCATCTAAGCAATCGGGAATTAGCTTATTCAAATGCAAAAAAAGTATATGAAAGCTTAAAGATTAGTAAAGATATTAAAAGCAACCTGCTGAATAATAAAAATTATTCTACAATGGAAAGCTATCCTGCAAAGATTGAAGCTTATAAAGTTTTCTTGAAAATACTAGATCCTAAACAACTGTTTTTTTATTGTTATTATGATTCTTCTATCAATGCAATGTCTTATGCGGCTGGCGAATTGGGTATTCCAACAATAGAATATCAACATAGTAATATCACTGATACGCATTTTGCTTATGCAAAATGGGAGAATCCGGAAGAGATAAAAGCGCACTTTCCTAAGACTTTTTATGTATGGGAAGATTCTGATAAAGATTTGATTTTAAGAAATTTTTCCGGAGATAACTATGTTCCGGAAGTGAAAGTTGTAGGAAATAAATATTTACAGAAAACAATAACAGAGAATAGACTTCAGAAGTCTGATAGTTCAAAAAATATTCTTGTTTGTTTACAGGGACAATGGATTCCTAAGTTTTTGGAAGAGTTTATGTACAATGATAAGGAATATACTTGGTATTTTAGATTACATCCAAGATATCCTCAGGACAACGAAATATTAAAACAATTTGCATCGAAGAAGCTTCAGAATGTAGTTGTTGATAAGGCTAATAATTTGGAATTGTATGATCTTTTCGCAGAAATTTCCATATTGATGACGTCATTCTCAGGAACTGCACTGGAGGCTGAAAAGTTCGGAAAGAAAGTAATTATTTTTGGAGAAGAAGGATACCTGTCTTACCAAGAAAAAATTGATACTAATGTTTTTGAATACATAGATTGTACAGAGACGTTACAAAAAATATTATAATGTTAAAAAACATAGGAATCAAAATTGAAGATAGAATAATAGGTCTAGACATACTAAGGTCTATTGCTATTATATCTGTAATATATAATCATGGATGGATATATTCACAGAATATTATTGATAGAAAAGTATATGACTGGTTTCATTTTGATGGAGTGACTTTGTTCTTCGTATTAAGTGGTTTTTTAATAGGAGGAATTCTTTTTAAGATTATTGATAAAAAGGGCTTAACATTTTCAAATTTAAAAGAGTTTTGGATTAGAAGGTGGTTTAGGACTTTACCATTATATTATTTGATATTAACGTTTGTTTTTGTTTACGAAGGCAGAAGTACATTGTTTCACAATTATAAGTATATATTCTTTCTTCAGAATCTCTTTTCTTTTAAAACTACATTTTTTTCAGAATCGTGGAGTCTGGCTGTCGAAGAGTGGTTTTACTTATTAATACCACTTATTATATTTTTATTTATCAACTTAACCAAGTTAAAAACGGACAAAATAATTAAGTCTGTAATTTTATTTTTTCTTGTATTTTGTATTATTTTTAGATCTTATAAATTTAATATAAATTCAGTTGATTTAACTAATGACTCACTTAATGATAGATTCCCATTTACAGTCTTAGGTAGATTAGATTCTATCATGTTCGGGATTTTAGCAGCTTATATTTTTAGATATTTTAGAAATTTATGGGATTCCCAAAAATATCAGTTCTTATATATAGCAATTCCTTTATTGATCATCGATTACGTATTGTTTAATCATGCTGTTTTTCTTTCTTCTGATTCTTTATTATTAAAATTCTACAGACACGTTCTTCATTATTCATTATTACCTTTTCTAGTGAGTCTATTACTTCCTTATTTTTATGGAATAAAAAATATCAATTTTGTTACAAAAGGATTGGTTTTTATTAGTTTCATATCATATTCATTATATCTTGTACATTTACAGATTGTAGCAAAGCTGAAGTTGCCGGATTATATAGTTTCAAAGTTATCATTAGGTGATACTTCTGGTGGATTTTTAAAATATTTGCTGTTTTGGATATTGTCCATTTTTATTTCAAGTATACTATATACTTATTTTGAAAAACCATTTACCAACTTGAGAGAATATTTTAGCACCAAAGAATAATCATCATGAAAAGTTTACTCAAAAAGATTATTAGCAGATTGAGTTTTGATTCAAAAAAGAACAAATCGTTACCCAATATTATCGATTCCAAAGTCCAGAACCCAAGTAATGTGGATGCTTCAACGACTGTTCAGTTCAGTGAAATTACAGGTAGTGTAAATGTCGGGAAGAGATGTTTGATTCATAAAACAAGATTGTCAGGTCAAATTTCTATTGGGAATAATACTACAATCAATGGGCCCGGAACAGAGTTTTACAGTATAGAATATCCTGTAAAAATCGGAAGTTTTTGTTCCATTGCAAGAGGAACTGCAATTCAGGAGCATAATCATAATATTAATTCTATTTCAACATATTTTATAAAGTATAGAGTTTTTGGAGAAAAATATGGAGTAGATGCTGTATCAAAAGGAGGAATCACAATCGGTAATGATGTTTGGATTGGTACACAATCGGTAATTCTAACAGGTGTTACTATTGGGGATGGAGCTGTGATTGCTGCCAATAGCGTGGTAACATCTGATATACCGCCGTATGCAATTGTCGGAGGAACACCCGCAAGAGTTTTGAAATATAGATTTAGTGATGACATTATTCAAAAGCTTCTAGAAATAGAATGGTGGAACTGGGATTTGGAAAAAATCAGAAGGAATAAAGATTTGTTCTATGGAGATTTGACATTGGAAAAACTTAATCAGATTAAAGATTAATATATGAAAGTATTATTTTTGAGTAATCCTATTCAAAGAGATGGAGCGCCGCTAAGATTGTTGGAAATAATTGAGTATGTAAAATCCAATAACAGAGATATTGCTATGGATGTTTATGCTGACCGGATTGCAATAAAAAATATTTATAGCCAGTACATTGATAATCTATATATCCGAGACAAAGGAGAGATGTCTCTATTTAAGAGAATCATAGATAAATTACTTTCAAAATCAGGATTAAAAAAAGATATTATTCAAAGTATTGCAAAAAACAGGTATGATGTCATCTATGCAAATACTGTTGTACAGCTGAAAAAAGCAATCGAAGTAAAGAAATATCTGCCCCAATCAAAAATAATTCTTCATCTGAGGGAATTAGAGACAGTTAGTTTATTATATAACAGAGATATTTTCCAAGATATCCTAGAAGTGGACAGAGTTATTGCGATATCCAAAAGCGTATATCATTATGTCACGGATGTTTTGAAAGTAGATGAATCTAAAGTGAATCTGATACACTCAGGAACACATCTTTCTAAATTTCATAATTTTGAAAAAGTAAAAAATCCGGAGATTATTATAGGCACAGTTGGTGGATCTGCATGGAGAAAAGGATTTGATCTTTTTGTGCAGACTGCAAGGATTGTATGCAAAAAAAATCCAAATGTAAAATTTCAGTGGGTTGGTAATATTAATAAAAATGAGAAGCTGATATATGAAGCTGATATCAGGAAACTAGACCTTTGTGAAAATATTGAGATAATAGATAGCACAGATGACATGATATCTCTTATGAAAAATTGGTTTGTTTTTGCAAGTTTTGCAAGAGAAGAACCTTTGGGAGTCTCGGTGATAGAGGCTGCATCTCTAGGGCTTCCGGTTATAGCTTTTAAAAAGAGCGGAGGGCCGGAAGAGATTTTGGAAGAAGGCGGGGGTGTGTTAGTTGATTATATTGATAATGAAGGTTTTGCAAATCAAATAGAAACATTAGTAGACAATCCGGAAAGATATGATTACTTGTCAGAAGAGATCAAAAAGATATCTGCTAAATATGATATTTCAAATTCTCTTCCTAAAATAAATAATGTTATTACAGAGATGCTTAAGAACTCTTAAAGAATTATGAAAGAAAAGATTTTTGCAATCATTGTAATTTATAACGGGATGCGTGATAACTGGATTCAAAAGTGTTTTGATTCTATTATCAACTCAACAGTTCATGCGGACATTATTGCTATTGATAATGGCTCTACAGACGGGAGTATAGATTTTATACAAAAGAACTATCCTCAGGTTGATTTTTTTGCTTCCGGGGAAAATTTAGGTTTTGGAAAAGCGAATAATATAGGACTCAGAAAAGCTCTTGATAATGGAGGCGATTATTTTCTTCTTCTGAATCAAGACGCATGGGTAGATTCTAATACCATCGAAAAGTTAGTTGAGCAATCCAAGATAAGTCCCGAATATGGTATTATAAGCCCGTTACACCTTAATGGAAGTGGTGATAAGCTGGACTTTAGTGTTGCTGAACACTATTTAAAACCTTCCTCTTGTCCGGATCTTTATTCACATGCATTATTGAATAAAGTCAGAGATGGAATTTATGATATAGAATTTATAAATGCAGCCGCATGGTTGCTTACCAAAGAGTGTTTGAAACGCGTTGGTGGTTTTAGCCCGGTTTTTTTTCATTATGGAGAGGATAAAAACTATTGTCACAGAGTTGTTTACAAAAACTTAAAAATCGGAATTTATCCAAAGGTTTCAATCTGTCATGATCGAGAAGAAAGACCCAAAAATGAATATTTTGAAAGATTAAAACAACATAACAGAGTCAGGCAGATTTTTCATTCCAATCCGACTGCAGGTGATGATACTCTGGAGAATGAAATAAAACTTTTAAAAAGACATTATTTAAAAATTCGTTTCTTGCCGAAAAGTAAGGAATATAAGAATGAAGTCAGGCAGAAAATATCTTTCCTGGAACAACAGGCAAAAGATATTTTGATTAGTAAAAAACAAACAAAAGAAAATACAGAATATCTGTTTTTATAAGTATAAATTATAGACACTAATTGTCTATTATAGTTAATGATCATTATGAATGAAGCAATGCCTTTTGTAAGTATAATTATTCCCACTTACAAAGATTGGGATCGGTTGAAACTTTGTCTGGAAGCTCTTGAAAAACAGAGTTTTCCCCAAAATTTCTTTGAAGTTTTGGTCGTAAATAATGATCCGGAAGATGAATTTGCAAATAGATTTCCGATAGCGGATAATGTTACAATTTTAAATGAGCCCAAAGCAGGATCTTATGTTGCCAGAAATACAGCATTAGATGCTGCAAAGGGAAGTCTAATAGGTTTTACAGACTCCGATTGTATTCCTGATATTAACTGGATAAAAAATGCGGTAAAAGTGTTTTCAACGGACAAAACAATTGATAGAATCGCCGGAAGATTGAAAATGTTTTATCCTAATAAGAATGTATCATTGGCAGACTTGTATGATGCAACTTTCGCTTTTCCTCAGGAGGATTATACCAAGTCCGGTTTCTGTGTTACGGGGAATTTGTTTACAAAAAAAGAGCTGTTTGATACTGTAGGGTATTTTGATGAAAAAGTAATGTCCGGAGGAGATTCTAAATGGGGCTTGGAAGCAACCAAAAAAGGTTTTAACATGGTCTATTCTGCGGATGTATTTGTAAGCCACCCAACAAGATCCAGTTTGGAAGATCTTAAAATTAAAATGAAAAGAGTAGGTAAAGGCCTTAAAAATATATTGCCGGATGATAAGAAAAAGCATAATGTTCTGGTTCAGATATTTATTTATATCGTATTTAGAATGCCGGAATTTTTCAAAGACGCTCGGAAAAGAAACCCGGATTTAAATATCATTGATAGCTTAAGAGTATCATCTCTTCATGCTTATCTTTTATTTTTGAGGGATCAGGAAAAATATAAACTAGTCTAAATGGATATGAATAAAAAAATAAGTGTTTATATTCCGACAAAGAATAGATTGAATCTTTTGAGAGAAGCAATAGATTCTGTTGTCAACCAGACTTATACGAATTGGGAACTCATTGTTGTCAATGACGGGTCAGATGATGCAACACAAGAATATATGGATGAATTATCAAAGAATAATCCTAATATTAAGTCTATTTATCATAAAGAATCCAAAGGTGCTTGCATTTCTAGAAACGAAGCAATATTCTCTGCAACAGGAGATTTTATAACGGGATTGGATGATGATGATACTTTCAAAGCAGACAGATTGCAAAAATTCATTGATAATTGGGATGAGAATGCCGGTTTTATTGCTTTGAGTGCTTACTTTGATGTCAATACAAACGGACTAATTTCCGAGAAAAAAAATATAGAAGAATTAATTATTACACAAAGTGATTTGTTGTACGAGAATCTGGTAGGTAATCAGGCATTTGTGAAAACAGAAGACTTAAGAAGAATAGGCGGATTTGACAGTGATTTCAAAATGTGGCAGGACTTAGATTGCTGGTATAGATTATTGGGAAAGAATAACAAAATCAGGAAAATTCCTTTCAGTACATACATTTGGGATAATGATGACCGTTCTGATAGAATATCGAATAAGAGCAAGCAAAAAGTAGCAGATACTTATAAACTTTTTATTAAGAAACATCAGCTTAATACAGTTCAAAGCAATGTTTTAAAAATTGTAGCTGCTGAGTATAATGCTGCAAACCATAACTTGTATTTTTATGTCAAATTAATTTTTAAAACCAATTTTGACAAAAAAATTATAAATCTTACTAAAAGTAAATTCAAGGCGGAGATGTATCAACTCTTGGTAAAATTTAAACTAATTCAAAATTAGAAATGAATCTTAATGTTTTTTTGCTAAAATCAGGTAGGAAAATCGGTTCCGTATTTAGTTCTTTTTTATCAAGAAAAGAATGGCAGATTCTTAATTCTTATCCTAATGTGAAAGTTCCTAAAACATTGGTCTATAACAAAAGTTTTCGATTTTCACATGGAAAATTAGAGTCGGTTAAAATTGATATTGCAGATAATGTGACTTGCCGCAACAATTGTTTTTTTCATATTGCAAATCATGCAGAATTAATCATAGAAAACAACGTTTTTTTTAATAACAATTGCTCTGTTAATTGTCTGGATAAGGTCTTTATAGGAGAGAATACAATGTTTGGAGAAGGTGTAAGAATCTACGATCACAATCACTCTTATGCAGATGAGAATGGAGAATTGAAAATAGAGTTGAATAAGTTTTCAAAAGATCCGGTTATAATTGGTAAAAACTCTTGGATAGGCTCTAATACTATTATACTGAAAGGTGTAACAGTAGGAAATAATGTAATAATAGGTGCAAATGTAGTTGTACACAAATCTGTGCCGGACAATACAATACTAGTGAATAAACAGAATCTAGAAACTATAAACAGATCATGACTTTAGCTTATACCCTTGTAAATATTGCTTATTTGCCGGTTGCTAAGACCCTGGCCGATAGTTTTAGCAGACATAATCCGGATATCCCGTTTTACATTTGCCTTTTTGATGATCAGGAAGACATAAAAGATGAGGTATTTTTGAATTATAATATTTACGACAAGAACAAGTTAGATTCTGATGCTTATGAAAGTATGCGTTCCAGATATAATAATCTTGGAATGGCATGTGCACTAAAACCCTTTTTTGGAGAACAATTGATAAAAGAATTCTCTCCGGATTCCATCATTTATATCGATGCAGATGTAATGGTATTCGATAAGTTCGATATGGTTGCGGATGTTTTTCAAAATCAAGGTAAGTCTGTTATACTTACAGCACATAATTACAAGATTGTAAAGAATGATAAAGAAGTAGTTTTTAATATATATAGCAGAAAATCAGGAATTTACAATGCGGGTTTTTTTGCCGTTAAAAATGATGCTTCAGGATTAGAATTTCTGGAATGGTGGAAGCGGATGTTATTCACAGCTTGTGTGAAAGATGACAAGAATGGCGTATTGTATGATCAGACTTGGCTAGATCTGGTTACGGTATATTTTAAAGACGAATTATTTATTTTAGATCATTTGGGTTACAATGTTGCATTTTGGAATTGGCAGGAACGTAATATCACAAGAGAAAATGATGGGAAATATTACATCAACCAAACTTTTCCTTTGGTCTTTTTCCATTTTGCAAGATATAACTATTATCAGCCGGAGCTTCTGGATGGTTACTCCAAAAGAATCGGGGATTATCTCTCTCTGAAGGGTATTTTTGACGGTTACAGGAGTCATCTGAAATCCAATCTTTTTGAAAATTACATCACGCCTAGAAAAACAACTGTAAAAGATATTCCTCAGAAAATTAAACAAAGACTAAAATTCTATCTGGAAAATCTAGCTGATAAACTATAAAAACAATCGAACTTTGATATCCATAATTATTCCTGTTTACAATGCTTCTCAAGATCTTCCGAGATGTATAGAATCTGTACTTTCCCAAGATTTTGATTTGTTTGAGCTTATCCTTATCAATGATGGATCGGGGGATAATTCTTTGGAAATATGTAATCGCTATTCTCAACAAGATGACAGGATTAAGGTTATAAATAAAAATAATGAAGGCGTAAGTACAGCACGCAATAATGGTTTGAAAATCTCAAAAGGGGATTTTGTTTGTTTTATTGATGCGGATGATTGGGTAGATAATAATTATTTATCTTCCTTAAGAAATAATATCATAAAATATGAGGCTGATTTGGTCATTTCCAATGTCAAAAGACATTATCCGAACAGAATAGTCAAAAATCAGGCTTTTCAAAATCTTCTGTTGGAATCCAAGAGCTTTTCTCCGGACGATTTCTTTATTAATAATGATTTTGTATTGGGGAATCATATCTTTGGAAAATTATTTAAGAAAACAATCATAGAACAAAACAAAATCGGATTTGATAGAAATCTGAAGAATGGGGAAGATCTTATTTTTGGTTTAGAGTATGGTCTAGATTGTAAAAAAATAATCTTCACAAATGATTACACTTACAATTACAATCAACAGAGTGATTCTAGCGTCACACAAAAGTATTTTAAAGATTATTACCATCATTTGAAAAATACAAAAGATGCTTATTTTAAGATAGTGGAAAAATATACACCTGTTTCGGAAGAAGAAAAATTATATCAATACTTCCGAGTAGCTGCAAAAGCTATATTCGAAGAAGGTAAAATAAGTGCAGACCGGCCTTTTAAAAATCGATATCATTCAATAAAATCGATTTTGGAAAAGAGTGAAATACAAAATTTCACAAAACATTATAAGCTTCCAAAAGAGAATGACTCCAAATTTTTCTTATTCATTAGAAAATTAGCGTTTAGAAACCAATCATTACTTTTGACATCATTTTTAACATTATATTTTAAATTAAATTCATCTAAATCGTAATAAAAATAATTAGTTTTATTCCACAATGTATATCTTTCTAATTCTAATCATTTTAATTCTGTCTTATTTACTTTTCAAACCAGTGTTTGCAAGAAAATTAAATAAGATTGAATTCATTAATTATAAAAGTCTGACCGACATTCGTAAAAATTTATTAACTGTAGCTTTAGCGATGCTTAGGTCAGGAAAATCGTATATGTCATTCAATGATGAGGATAGTTTATATACAGATTTAGCAAAAATCAAAAGCCGCATCAAAGGAGACAAAAGCCATATAGATTATGCGTTTTACAATTTTCCAAAAGCTTTTTTGATGATGGGGATTTTGGATAATAATTCAAATGATCCTCAAGCAATAGTTTTGGTTGAAAAAATATTACGGGAAAAATATATTAATTCCAACGGTTCATTAAGATTTGAATACGATAAAATAGATCAGTCTTTGTATGGATTGGTTTTTATCAGGATGCACGGTTTAACAGGAAATGATATCTATAAAATTGCTGCAAAATCTATCTATGAAAAGGCAAAGAGCCTTAGGAATCCGGATGGACTTTATCTATATAGAGAATCGAGTAATGTTCTTTTTATAGATACTTTGGGAATGATTGTTCCTTTTCTTACGGAGTATGCAAAGTTTTCTAATGATTCTAATCTGCAAAAAGAAGCCGAGTTACAGATTCTAGAATATCTTAAAAAAACAACATCCGGTAAAAATGATTTACCTCCGCATGCTTTTGATTTGAATAATAATTTGAAGCTAGGTTCCAATAACTGGTCCAGAGGAATAGCTTGGTTTATGCTGGGACTCGCTTATACGGCAAAAGATAACAAAGAATTTCAAAGCATGTTTTCAGAGTATTATAACAGACTTTCGGATTTAAGATCAGATAAATATTGGCCTCAGTTTTTCTCGCACGACAACAGTGATTCCATAGATGCTTCTGCTACGATTATGATTTATTTTTCAGCATCACTACTAGGATATGACGTGAAAGCAGATTTGGAACAAGCTCTTAGAAATTCTATAAGCAAAGACTTCTTTGTGGAGAATAATACAGGAGATACAATTTATATTAATAAGTATTCCAAAACCAAAGGAAAATCCGAAGTGTCTCAAGGATTGCTGTTATCAATTTTAGCAAATTAAGAAAATAGAAAAATGAAGATAGGAATTTTAACTTTACCTTTATGGAATAACTATGGCGGGATTATACAGGCATATGCCTTGAAAAAGGTTCTTAATAACCTTGGACATGATGTAACGCTTATAGATTATCACCACCACATTCAGAAAAAGGAATTGCTAAAACGCAATATTCTTCGTTTTTTTAAGCATCGTATTTTGCGGGTGAAAAATGCACCATTTTATCCTAATATTTCAGAGAACAGGTATATTTCCAAAAACACTCTGGATTTTATAAAAAAAGAATTTCCGAGCAAGACGATAATTATTGATAATAATGAATTACTAAAATCTGAAACGGCAGAATTGGATGCAATCATCGTAGGAAGTGATCAGGTTTGGAGACCCAATTATACTCCGGATATTGCGAATTATTTTTTGAAATTTGCAACAAATAACCAAATAAAGATTGCTTATGCAGCATCTTTGGGAACCGATAAATGGATTTTTAACAAGGATGAACAAAATGAATGTAAATCATTGGTTAAAAAATTTGAAGCTATATCTGTAAGAGAAGATAGCGCAGTTGGTTTACTAAAAGAAAAACTTGATATAGATGCGGTTCAACTAGTAGATCCAACAATGCTCATCACAGCAAAAGATTATCGTGAGCTGATGGGAAAATATTCTACAAAAAAAAGTGAAGGAAAAATTTTCACGTATATTCTTGACCAGACAGAGGATATCAAAAATTATATTTCGAAAGTCGAATCGGAATTAGGTGAAAAAGCATACGAAGTAATGCCTAGAAAATTTGACAAAAATTTTCACAAAAACAAATCAAACTATGTTTTTCCGTCATTATTACAATGGTTACGTGCTTTTGAAGATGCAGAATATGTAATTGCAGATTCTTTTCATGGCTGTGTTTTTTCCATTATTTTTAACAAGCCTTTCATCGCAATAGGAAACAAAGAAAGAGGAATGGCGAGATTTCATTCTTTGCTGAAGCTTTTTAATTTAGAAGACAGACTAGTTTTCGATGTCAATAATATCAATCAGGATATTCTCAAAATTCCTATTGATTGGGATGCTGTGAACAAAACATTAGAAGAACAAAAAGAGTTATCACAAATATTTTTAAAAAAATCACTGAATGCCTGATATCTCTGTCATAATGCCTGTTTATAATGCTGAAAAATATCTCCGGAGGACATTGGAGAATTTGGCAAAACAGACTTTTTCTAATTTCGAAGTATTGATGGTGAATGACCATTCCGAAGATAACACACAGGATATTATAAATGAATTTTCTGCTAAGGATTCAAGATTTAAAGTCTTTCAGAATGTACAAAAAGGAGTTTCTTCTGCTAGAAATGTTGGATTAGAAAAATCTACTGGAAAATTCATTATTCATCATGATGCAGATGACTTAATGCCTAACAACGCCTTGGAAATTCTCTATAACGAAGCTTTGAAAAGTCATTCTGATGTTGTAATCGGAAATTATATAGTGAAGTTTGATAACAAAGAGAAAATAGAAAAACATTCAGCGGAAAAGGATCCGGAGAAATTAATAAATGATTTGATTCATAACAAGTTTCATGCAGGATTATGGAATAAGCTTATCAGGAAAGAGTTTTATGAAAATCTCAAATTTGATGAAGATATTAATTACATGGAAGATAAATTAATTCTAACCCAAATCTTTATCAAACAACCAGGAATAAGTTATATGGATGAAGTAGTGTACAGTTATATACAATATCCCGAATCTATAACCAATACTCTCTCAGACAAATCTCTGGAAAGTATAAGTAAGGTAATTCGCAATCTTGACAATATTTTTAAAATTAATAATTTAGATTACGATTTGACATATCTCAAAGCATATTACAAACTTTTGGCTTTGCTCAATAGAAAAAGAATTGAGTTTAAAAATGAGTTCAAAGAAGTTAATTCAAAAATCTTGCAGATAAGTGATATTAGCATACACCACAGAATTTTGCTGATGTTGAAAGTTTATAATTTAGGTTTTTTGTCGGATATTTATACAAAATTTCGTTAATGCAAAGAGTATTACATGTCATCGGGAAAATGGATCGGGCAGGGGCAGAAACTATGCTGATGAATCTCTATCGTACTATTGATAGAGAAAATTATCAGTTCGATTTTATTGTTTTCACGAAAGAAAAAGGTGATTATGACGACGAGATTATAAGTCTGGGAGGTAGAATAATTCCGATTATTGCAGGTAATCCGATTGCGAGAACCAAATTATTGATAAAGTTTTTAAAATCGAACAAGGAGTATAAAATACTTCATGCACACACACTTTTCAGTAATGCGTTTCATATTCTGGCTGCAAAATTTGCAAAGATTCCTGTTAGGATTGCCCATTCTCATAATACGGATGACCAGTCAAAAGGTTTTGTTGTTTCAAATATCTACAAAGCAATTTCAAGATCTATTATAAATAAGTTTTCTACAGACAGATTAGCTTGTGGAAAAGAAGCAGCAGTTTGTCTTTTCGGACAAGATCAAAATAATGTTTTGATTTTACCTAATGCTATTGATAGTACAACTTTCATGACTATCGGAAAAAATAATTCCAATTATATCAACGAAAAATTTCAAATAAATCCTCAGACTCTGAAGATTGTTCAGATAGGTCGTCTTCAGGAAGTTAAGAATCATAAATTCTCTGTAAAAGTTGCTAATAATCTTAAAAAACAAGGGGTTGATTTTAAAATGTTATTTGTGGGGAAAGGAGACTTGTCAAATGATATAAAACAAGAAATTCTTGATAATGATCTTACAGAGGACGTTATCATGACAGGACTTAGAACGGATATACCACAAATTATGGCAGGAGCAGATGTTATGATTATGCCCTCTCTCTTTGAAGGATTTCCTGTTGTTCTTGTAGAATCTCAAGCCGTTGGACTGCCGGTGATTGTGTCTGAAAATGTTTCGGGAGAAGTAGATTTAGATCTTAATCTTGTTGATTTCTTAAAGTTAGATGAAACTATATGGACAGAAAATTTGAAAAAATTCGAAAAACAAAAACCGGATTTTGAAAGAATCAAAGATATATTTTATAAAGAAGGATTTGATATAAATTCTGCGGTTGAAAGAGTTAGGAACCTATATTCTAAAGCTGTAAATAAAAACTACAATAAGCAATAATGTTCGAATTTATATCCATAGAATATTATTCTGCTGTATATTATCATGCGTTGATGATAATTACGATTATGATTTTGGTTCACTCTATGGTTTTTAGGGTAGATGACAGACAAAGCATTAATTTTTTTAATATCTTCGGGTATGCTTTTCTAATAATTTTTACTGCATATATCGGATTAAGACCTATTGATGGTGTTTTTGTAGATATGAAAACCTATGCAAAAGGCTACGAAATACTAAGACGAGGTGGAGAACTGAAAATTGAAAGTGATTATTTCTTTAATTATTTTATGAAGTTTTGTACCAAAATAATGCCTGCCGAAGGTTTCTTTTTGGTTATAGATATCGTTTATATAATACCTTGCTATTTATTTTCCAAGAAGTATTTTAATAGATATTGGTTCTATGCATTCTTTATGTTTGTGGGGTCATTTTCTTTTTGGGCATATGGTACAAACGGAATCCGTAACGGGATGGCAACAGCTATATTTATCTTAGGACTATGTTATTATGATAAAAAATGGCTGATGTACTTTTGGTTTTGGATGTCATTTATGTTTCATAGTTCATTAATAATCCCGATTGCAGCATTTATAGCATCGGGAGTTTATAAAAATCCCAAAATTTATTTATACATCTGGCTGGCAGCTATTCCTCTATCACTTGCAGGTGGCAAAATGTGGCAAGAACTGTTTTTCAATCATTTGGGTTTTGAAAACAGAACCAGCGGCTATATGGAAGGTCAGGCTGTAGAAGGATCATTCTCTTCAAAAGGATTCAGATGGGATTTTTTATTCTATAGTGCCTTTGGAATTATAGCGGGATATTATTTTATTTTCACGAAAAAGATAACGGATCGTTTTTACATTCACTTATTTGGTGTTTATACCATTGCTAATGCTTTTTGGGTATTGGTAATTTCTGCAAATTACAGTAATCGTTTTGCGTATCTGTCATGGTTTTTGATGGGAGCAGTGATTGCTTATCCCATGTTCAGGTACAAAATATGGAAAGATCAATATAAAGGATTCGGGATTATTTTAACGATTTACTACTTGTTTACATACTTAATGTTTTTGAAAGGATAGATTTATGAATGATAAGATAAGTGTCATAATACCTTGTTATAATGTTCAGAATTATATCGAACATTGCTTGAACAGCATCATAAATCAGACATACGAGAATCTAGAAATTATTTGTATTAATGATGGCTCTACAGATAATACAATTGACATCTTGGAAAATTATCAGAAAAACAATGATATCATCATTATAAATCAAGAGAACAAAGGCATTTCCGAAGCAAGAAATATTGGGATTCAAAATGCAAGTGGTGTATATATTCTTTTTGTAGATAGTGATGACTGGTTAGATGTGGATTGTATCGAGAAAATTTCTCTACGAAAAAAGAACTATGATGTCGTTTGTTTTTCGTATTTCAGAGATTTTAAAAATATAAGCATTCCAAGGAAGCTAAATCTGGAGGGTGAGGTTTCAGCATCATTCCTGCAAAGAAAAATTATTGGTCCTGTTGATCAGGAATTAAAAGAAATAGAAAATTTAGACTCTTTAGTTACCGTTTGGGGGAAACTCTATAAGGCTGAAAAAATTAAAAATGTATATTTTCAAGATGTTAAAACAATAGGAACTTGGGAGGATGGCCTTTTTAATGTTGAAATGCTTGAAAATTGCGATAAGATTTTGATAGTTGATCAGCCGTTATATCATTACAGAAAAGATAACCAGCAATCTTTTACAAGTAAAGCCAAAGAAGGGTTATACCAAAAATGGTTGTATAAATTTGATTTAATTAAAAAACTTATCACAGCCAAGGACAAGATTTTCTTTGATGCATTGGAAAATAGAATTGCAATATCTATTTTAGGACTAGCATTAACGGAAGTAGAAAGCAGAAAAAATGCTTTTCAAAAAATATCTAATCTTGAAAAAATATTGTCTTTGCCTGTTTATACAAAAGCGATTGAACAATTAAAAATTGATGATTTTCCTATGCAGTGGAAATTGTTTTACGGCTTGGCAAAAAGAAAATCTGCTGTTGGCATATATCTGCTGGCAAGAACAATTCAAATCATTCAAAGAATTAAAAATTTATAAAATGCACATTAGCTTTATAATTCCCGTTTACAATGTAGAAAAATATATAGAAAAAGCTATAATGTCTGTGGTGAATAATCATTGGGGAAAATATGAATTTGAAATTGTTATTATAGATGATGAGTCACCAGATAACAGTGTAGAGGTTGTTAATAATATTAAGATTCAAAATTCAAATTCTAACATCAATATTATTTCTCAGAAAAACAAAGGTTTGGGTGGTGCAAGGAATACGGGAATTGCAAATGCCAAAGGAGATTACTTATTTTTTCTTGACTCGGATGATTATATACTTCCAGATATTTTTCCAAAGCTATTAGACCAAGCTTATGCAGATAATTTGGATGTATTGGAGTTTGCCGCGGAACGTGTAGATGAGAACTATAATAAAATCGATACTATATTTCAGAATAATACAAATCAAAAAGTATTGTCCGGAGAAGAGTATGTTAAAGATATAGATTTTGCGAATTCTGCTTGCAATAAGCTATATAAAAGAGATTTTTTAATATCTCAAAATATCATTTTTTTGGAAAAAGTTTATATAGAAGATGCTCCATTTAATGTAGAAGTATTTTTAGAAGCTCAAAAAGTCTCAGCGTGTGAATTGGTCGCTGCAGCATTTCTGCAAAATACCACTTCTATTACTAGAGCTACAAGATCTGGCAAATATTTGGAAAAATTCATTAATGATTCAATCAAGGTGACGGGTAGAATCAATGAATTGTCAAATCAGTTTTCAAATGGGAAAAGTAAAAATAAAATAAGACAAAAAACGGCATATTTCTTAGCGGGTATTTTTCGAATGATTTTTTTGAATAGGGAGATTACAAGTGACCAAAAGAGAATCTTTGTGAAGAATCTAAAGTCTTTTAATCTTTTGCCATTTTATCAAAATTCTGGTTCTTTTCCTAGAAATTTGATTTTATATTTTTTTAATTTTTTAAATTTTATTAGGATCATATAATAACGATTTCAAGGAATGACAAAAGTTTTCAGAATATCGACTGTGCCCTCGTCCCTTAATATTTTATTAAAAGGACAGTTGAAATATTTGAATCAATATTTTGATATTACTGCTGTTTCCGGAGGAGGAGAGGATTTGGATGAAGTAAGAGATCGAGAAGGAGTGAAAACATATGTAATAGAAATGAAGAGACAGATTTCTCCATTGCAAGATTTGGTATCGCTTGTGAAACTTTACTTCTACTTTAAGAAAGAAAAGCCTGATATTGTTCATTCATTAACTCCAAAGGCGGGTCTGTTATCTATGGTTGCTGCGAAAATGGCAGGTGTACCTTTTAGATTACATACATTTACAGGTCTCGTATTTCCTCATAAAAAAGGTACTATGCAAAAGATTTTGGTTCTTATGGACAAGATTCTTTGTTTTTGTGCTACCAATATTTATCCTGAAGGTAATGGTGTAAAAAATGATCTCGAGAAATATCAAATTACGACCAAACCTTTGAAAGTAATTGCCAACGGAAATATCAACGGCGTTGATTTGGATTACTTTAATCCCGAAAGCTTTACCGAAACCGAAAAGAAAAATTTTCGAAAAGATTTGAATATTTTGCCTGATGATTTTGTGTTTCTGTTTGTAGGAAGATTGGTTAAAGATAAAGGTATTAATGAACTCGTTACAGCATTTCTTAAACTTTCAAAAAAAAATCCTAAAATAAAGTTGCTTTTAGTTGGTCCTTATGAAGATGACCTTGATCCTGTTTTACCAGAAACCAAAAAAGCGATAGAAAATCATTCTGATATCATCTCTGTCGGTTTTCAAAAAGATGTCCGACCTTATTTTACGATTTCAGATATTTTTGTTTTTCCCAGCCACAGAGAAGGATTTCCTAATGTTCTTTTACAAGCAGGTGCTATGGACTTATTTAGTATCGTAACAGATATAAGTGGGAGTAATGAAATTGTACAAAAAGGAAGAAATGGCACAATAATCCCTGTTGATAATATTGAAAAACTTTTCCTTGAAATGGAAAAAATAATGAAAAAAAAACAGAGTAATTCTTCATTGGAAATGTATTGTAGATCAATTATTAAAGAAAAATATAATCAGTCTGTCGTATGGCAGGGTGTAAAAAGTGAATATGAGATTCTAATAAATAATAATTAATTACCTAATTTTGTAGATAATATAAAAATAAAAGATTATGAATTCAAATATATTTTTTAAGTGCCTAGCGATGATATCCTTTTTTTTAGGATTTACAGCGAATGGTCAAATAGCGGAAGAATTCAATAAGTGGACGTTCCGTTATGAATATGGAAACTATTCTCAGACAACTACTTATGGTGTGTGGAATGTCGAAAAAGCTGCTGTTTATCCAAACGCAGGCAATGGGATTTCACTTCCGGGATTCATAGAGTTGAGGCTCCCATCCACAACTACTTCAACAGATTATGGATCTGTGACAACTCCCAATATTGCAAAGGGTGGGGCTAGAAGTGCCTATATTGTTGCAGCTGTAAGACCTGCAAATGTTACTTATACAGAGTTAACCAGATTCTCGCTTCAAAAAAGTATTAACGGAGGCGCTTGGCAGACTATCCAACAAATGAGTATTGCTACGACCTCTACTTTAGTGGCACATAGTTTTACGGTTCCTGTAAATGACTTTAGTGATAATATAAGATTCAGAATTATTAATCAATCGGGAAAACCTCTATTTTTAGACAAATTTGCAGTAAATCATTCATTTGTTGTTTCATCAAATAATTCAACAGTTTGTCCTAACACTCCTGTTACATTATCTGCTCAGGGTTCTGCACCTTTCAATTATACTTGGACAAGTTCAACAGGTGGAAACCTGGTTCAGACTACAGGGGCAACAGTTACGGCTAATCCATCACAGAATGCTACTTATACTGCAGTAGGTACATTTACGACAGCATTTGGTACTGTGACGGATACAAGAACAATTACTGTTAATACAAATACTGCACCGACTGCTACTTTAACAGGAAGCGGGACAATCGATACAGAGCCGGGTTCTGTTAATCTACACGTAGAACTTACGGGTACGGGCCCATGGTCTTTAACATATAATGCTAACGGTTCTAATCCTCAAGTAATTACAGGTATTACAAACTCACCATATATATTGACTGTATCTCCAGATGTTACTACAACTTACTCCTTAACATCTGTAACAGATGCTA
>QFQW01000145.1 GCA_003248755.1 Chryseobacterium sp.
TGCCTTTGCTGAGATCATCGAAAACGTTAGGATCGATGCTATTAGTATCTTTTTCATAGTTCTTAATTTTTTATTGTTTATAGTTGTATTTATATTCTTTTAAGATGTTTCCGTTGATGTCCACAACCTTTTCTAATCTGTTTGCGGTATCATAAATATAATTTTCTCTAACCCCGCTTGGTGGCGTAATGCTCCTCACACCTATTAATGGGTCGTAGGTATAGGTCGTGACCTGGTAACCTGATAAGGCAGTGTTGGTCCTGAAAGCATCTAATGCTGTTAATAATGCTGATTCGTCATTCCCTGAGGCTTGAGACGCATCAGCGTTAGATGCATTAACTATTACATCTATTAAACTTTGAGAAACATCAGTTGATTTTTGATCAACGGAGCTAGGATAAGTTGCTCCCTCAATCTTAGCAATAGGTCTCGTCTGATTATAACCCCAAACAATTACAGTAGAAATTCCTGATTTGCTTGTATATTGAAGAAGATTACCTTGGTTATCGTATAAATCGTATGTAATTTCAGTCGAAAGATCTCCTGTTAATAGATTTACATTTTTAGCCGAAAGTGGCACAACTAAGTAACCTGCTTGAGTAGTTGGATAATCTGGTCTTTCAGGATAAATAATATAATTTTTGTTTAATTGTTTACCGTTAGAAGTTGTTTCGGTTATGAGAGGAATTCCTGTCATACCTTTATCTATAAGTAATGTATTTCCCAGTTCTTCAGCATACTTGTATTCGGTGTTAAATACCTTGCCATCAGGTGTTGTACGAGTGCTTAACCATACATTTCCTAATGAATTAAAGAAATTTTCAGTTTTATCTGCAAGGTCAACACCATTAATACGCTTGATATCAGTTGTTGATTTTAATCTCCTTATTTTTTTTATAAGTGGATTAAAAATAAAATTAAATTTGGTTGATGGAAGAGGATTAGAAAGAGTTGCACCTGTGTAAACTTGCCCAGTTACCGGGCAACCATTTACGGCATATGGAAAAAATTGTTGCAAAGGATCATAGATACCTGTTGAAGTATGTAAAATATGAAATGATGGATATATACCATAATAATTGGGTAGGTCCACATAAAATTTACTTATTGACCTTATCTTCTCCAAACTATCATTGTACTGTTCAATTAAAGTATTCTCCCCATTTTCAGGAATACCAACTCTCGGGATCCACTTATATGATGTTCCAGTTGGTTCCTTATTTGTAAAGTAATACTTTGTAAAACCTTTACTTACATTATCATCATTTACATCTATATCTTTCTCGACAACAGCGTCGTATCCAAACGACTTACTACCTCCAATACCAAAATCACTAGAATTAACTGACAAATCGTTAAAGATTGCAAATTGCTCAACATAACATCCTCCTGTTTGAACGTGGGGTTGAGATTTGTAAGATGCACCCTGTATGAGGTTTAATGGTTCAAATTTATAGATTAATTTTCCTCCAATATATTCATAATTCTTCTGACCAATGAGATCATTATTAGAATCATAATTTTTTATAGTTTTTATCCTTAATCCATTTCCATATGATATCGACGTATCGATATCTGCTATGTAAGAATAACCGCAAGAAACGATTGGCTGACCTGATCCGGATTGGACTCCGTTTACTACAGCAACATGATATTCCGTTGTAGGATTATCATCATAGGGTATGTCTAAAGTTTCATTCCAGCTCATTTGGTGTGTTTGTTCATATACATTTCTTAGAATACTTACAACATTCCACTCCTTAATCATCTCACCTGAATATTGTCCATTAATGATTTTTGATTTAAATAATTGTATTTTGCAGGAGCTCTGAACCGTTGCAAAATCAGTATGTGTTGTAGGGTTATATCCACTGTACCCGTCAAATATGTAGTTATTAAATTTTACTTTTGTTGTGTGATTTAATTTAAAACGTTCACCCACAATTACATAACCGCTTCCTGTACCAGGTCCTCTATGAGCATAACCATTACCTTTTGTAGCTCCTTCAACCTGTTGTTTCGTAGGTATAAATTGATTACTAAAGGTATTAGGTTCAAATTCAAATGTGCTGTACCCTTTTGTAGGATAATTTACCTTTTTCAGTATATTAGTCGATACATAGTTACTGTCAGCAAATCGCATTGATCCGAAGTAAGGGTATATCGGATTGTAACCATAATTTTTATAAGGTGACTTATTTAAGTAATCAAAATAAGTTAGATCCGGCAATTTTGTGCCCGCACCGTTTCCGTTATAGTAACCAAAAAAATCAGAATTTGATGTTTTTGAAGGCATTACATAATTTGTATCGTATTCGAATGTATAAGGATGTGTATTCTCAATCGGATTACCATTATTGTCATAATCCAATTGCTGTACAGATTCTAATTTTAGCCTTTTTGAATCATATCCTTCAATGACGGTATTATATGAATTGTACGGAAAATAATTATAGTTAAATACAAAACTTTTTAATTTTTTGTTACTATATTTTTGTTTAATATCTATTGATTTTAATTTTTTTATTGGTACTGACTCATTATAAGGTCGAATATCTTCCCTATCCTCTAGATTAAAATCGACTTTTGTATCTTCTGTTTCGACCGCAATTAACGTTTTTTTATGATTGATTGTAGTATTGGTATCACTTCTCACACTTTGATTCATTGTATAATTTGTAATATGCGCAGTTTCAATCGGGTACTCTTTAATTGTACTCTCGTCTTGGTAAGATAGAATTATAGTTTTTCCATTTGAAAGTAAAATTTTAGTTAATTTAAATGTATAACCAATATCTGGATAATCGGTCTGGTTTGATCTTGCAATTTCAATAGCATAAAAGTAGAATTTGTCACCCTTGTTTGTCGTGGCTACCCACCCATCGATGTTTTTAGCAAATTGGACATTTTCATTACTCTCCAGAAATAATATTTCTCCATAATTTTCTGGATTGAAGAAGAATTTCCCAGAATATCCGCAAAAATTATATGAATAAATATCTGGTTGTCCGTATTTTCTAGTTAAACGATCGATTATTTGTGAAGAATCAGTAATAGAAGGGTCACCTCCGGTAGATGCACCCCCGCCAAATCTATATTCTGAGAATCCATTTTGGAGTCTATATAATTGATTTTCAGAAAAAAGAGTAATAAAATTATTTTTAAAAGTATTGTACCCGTCTGTGTTTTGGAAGCCGTCATCTCCGTAAGCACTATCTTCCCGTCCTCTTATTTCCTGAGTTATAGTACCCTCTGGAAGAAAGTTCCAACCCAAACCCACCCATGTTGCTTCATCAGCTACTTTTATACCTGATGTATGATAGCTTAAAGCTAAGGGTATTTCTATGTTATCTACTTTGACATTATATAAAGGGATAGAGACTTCTGCCGTTCCCGTATAGTGACCCACGGGAATTTCTCCGAATCTCCCAAGCAAGGCTACTTCAGGAGAAGTAGGAACACTATTAATCTTTGGATCATATTGATTTTGATTACCTGCATATTGTGCTTCTGTATAAGCATTTATCCCAAAAATCAGGATCAATAATAATTGCAATTTCTTTCTCATAATTTATGTTTTTTTACTCTTTCACGATTTTAGTAGTTAGTTTTTTGTTTTGCTCGGTTGGGATGTTTGCTTTAATAATGTAAACACCCTGTGGTA
>QFQW01000146.1 GCA_003248755.1 Chryseobacterium sp.
GATTAATAACAAAATGATAAAGTGGAGAAAACTGGCTTTAGGCGTTTTGACTGTTACGGGATCACTCTTGTATTCTCAGCAGAGCATTACACTGAAACAAGCCATAGAATATGCTTTGCAAAATAAGTCTGATGCGCTGAAAGCAAAGCTGGATGTTGCAAATGCAGAAGCGAAGATACTGGAAGCGAAAGCCGGCGCACTTCCCAAGATCAATGGGACGGCAAATCTTACCCATAACCCAATCTTACAGGAAAGTGCTTTGCCGGGTGATTTTTTTGGTGCGCCAGGAACAATAGTGATGGTTCCTTTTGGACAAAAATGGATTGCCGGAGCAGGTGTGCAATTGCAGCAGGCATTGTTTGATCAACAGGTATTTATAGGTCTAAAGGCTGCAAAATCAACCAAAGAGTTTTATCAACTGAATGCGGATTTGACAGATGAGCAGATCATCGAAAGGGTTTCTAATGCTTACTTCCAGGTCTTCACAGCCCAGGAAAAGAAAAGTACTTTGGAAAGTAGCTTTGCAAGTACAGAGAAAGTACGAAATGTGATCAAGAGTTTGTTCGATAACGGATTGTCCAAAAAAATAGATCTGGATAGAACTAATGTGAATCTTACAAATATAGAAACCAATATCAAGCAGAGTAATAACGGAATTGCCCAAGCAGAAAATGCTCTGAAGTTTTATATGGGAATGCCCATTGAAACCAAGATCCAGCTTGTGCCTGGAGATATGGAAGTGACACCGCATCTTTTGGAAAATATGGTAAACACCGATAACAGGACTGAAATTAAAGTTCTATTGAAAAATAAAGAGCTTCTCGAATATCAGAAAAAAGCTACAATTGCAAAATATTATCCAACAGTTAACTTGACCGCCAACTATAACTGGCAGGGATTGGGAGCTAAGTTTCCTTTAACTAATGGTAAATCCAACGGGGTATATTGGTCAGACTATTCTGCAATTGGTTTAGGCATTAATATTCCGATTTTCAATGGATTTGCTACCAAGGCGAAAGTTCAGCAAAATCAAATTGAGATCGATAAGCTGGAAGCAGACCTGAAAGATACTAAACTTGGATTGGACCAGGCATATCAGAATGCTAAGTCACAAATCGAAAACAGCTTAACATCTATTGAAAATCAAAAAGCAAATGTTGCATTAGCTGAAAGCGTGCTTGCTGATACAAAAAACAATTATCAATATGGACTAGCAACTCTTACAGATTTATTGGATGCGGAAAACTCTTTGGTTCAGGCGAAAAATAATTACACTACTGCTGTTCTGGATTATAAAATTGCAGAAGTACAATACTACAAATCAAAAGGAGAACTTAAAACTTATTTAAAATAAACTATAAAATGAAAAAAACATTAATATATATCATCGTCGCAGCTGTATTAATAGGTTTGGCAGCTTGGAAAATTGCTGATAATAAAAAGAAGCAGGAAACTGAAGTAAAAGAAGTTGCAAGACAAGTTGACAAGATCAATGTTAACGTGATCACTGTTTCCCGTGAAAATATAGATACAGATTATTCAGCAAACGGAACATTTATCCCAAAACAAGAGACACAGCAATCTTCGGAGATTTCTGGACGTATCGTAAATGTTTTGGTGAAAGAAGGTTCTAGAGTAGGAGCTGGGCAAGTTTTGGCAACGATCAAAAGAGATGCGATCGAAGTGGATGTAACGCAAGCTCAGAATACTTTGCAAAATGCAATTATCGATAACCAACGCTACGAAAATGCTTACAAAACAGGCGGTGTTACAAAGCAACAATTGGACAATTCAAGACTTCAATTGAAAAATGCACAAACTGCCGTAAGAGCACAAGGTGTAAAAATCAATGATACAAGTGTAAGAGCGGGTATCAGTGGAACTATCAACAAAAAAATGGTTGAGCCGGGAATGGTTGTTGCGCCTGGAACAGCTTTGTTCGAGATCGTTAATATCAATACCTTGAAACTTTCTGTTTTGGTAGATGAAAGTCAGGTTGGAAGAATCCAATTGGGTCAGGAAGTTAAGATTAATGTTAATGTTTTGCCGGAAGATTCTTTCTCTGGTAGAATTACTTTCATTGCTCCTAAAAGTGACGCTTCTTTGAATTTCCCAGTTGAAATCGAAGTTCCAAACAAAGGAAATTTGAAAGCTGGTATGTACGCAACAGCAGTATTCAAAACAAATCACGGAGCAGAAACTCAGAACATGCTAACTGTTCCTGCAGAAGCATTTGTAAATGGAGTTAGTTCCGGACAATTATTCATTGTAGATAATGGAGCAGCTAAATTAATCAAAGTGACAACTGGAAAAGTTTATGGTGATAAAGTTCAAATCTTAAGTGGACTGAATGGTGGTGAACAAGTGATCACAAGTGGACAGATCAACCTCGACAATGGTTCTAAAATCAATATCGTAAAGTAAGTAAAAGATGAAGTTAGCAGAAATATCCATTAAAAGACCATCGCTGGTAATTGTATTGTTTACGATACTTACGTTAGGTGGTTTGTTGAGCTACTCTATGATGGGGTACGAGTTGATTCCGAAGTTTGAAACCAATATGGTAACAATATCTACGGTTTATCCGGGAGCTTCGCCAAGTGAGGTGGAAACTTCGGTAACCAGAAAGATCGAAGATGCTGTTGGTTCTTTGGAGAACGTAAAAAAAGTAGAATCATCTTCATACGAAAGCCTTTCGGTGATTATGATTCAATTGAATACAGGAGCTGATGTTAATTATGCTCTGAATGATGCACAGCGTAAGGTAAATGCAATTTTGGGAGATCTTCCTGATGATGTGGAGGCTCCTTCACTTAACAAATTCTCATTGGACGATCTACCGATTATGACGATGAGTTTCTCAAGTGATAAATTGAATAATAAAGAACTTTATGATTTATTAGACAAAAAGATCGAACCGATTTTCTCACGTGTAAATGGTGTTGCTCAGGTTGATCTTGTTGGTGGACAGGAGAGAGAGATCCAAGTTAGCATAGATGAGAAAAAACTTCAAGGTTATGGGTTGTCTATTGGTGATGTTCAGCAGGTAATTCTTTCATCAAACTTAGATTTTCCTACAGGTAGTTTGAAATCTAGAACCAGCAAATCTACAATCAGGCTTTCCGGAAAATATAAGTCTACCCAAGAGATGAACAATCTTGTGATTTCTAATAAAAATGGGGCACAAGTAAGACTTTCTGATGTTGCAACAGTTTTTGATACACAGAAGGATGTAGAGAAGATTGCAAGATTCAATCAATTGCCAACTATTCTGATGCAGGTGAAAAAGCAATCTGATGCCAATGCTGTAGCTGTGTCAGAAAGCGTTCAGAAAACAGTTGGGCAGGTTATGAAAAACTACGAAGCTCAGGGACTTAAAATTAAAATTGTAGATGATAGTACAGACTTTACGCTAGAAGCAGCTGACCACGTTATCTTTGACTTATTCTTGGCGGTTATTTTGGTGGCAGTTGTAATGCTGTTGTTCTTGCATAATATCCGTAATGCTTTCATTGTAATGGTGTCTATTCCGGTTTCATTGATTGCAACGGTAATCGGGATGTATCTGATGGGATACACATTGAACTTAATGAGTTTACTGGGGCTATCGCTCGTTGTGGGTATTCTTGTGGATGATGCGATTGTTGTATTAGAGAAT
>QFQW01000044.1 GCA_003248755.1 Chryseobacterium sp.
TATAGATTTGATAGATGAATTACTCTTACAAAGGTAAAATTTTAATCTCAACACCTGATGTTTCGGGCGACATATTTTCGCGCTCGGTCGTTCTGATTGTGGACCATAACGAAAATGGGGCGTTTGGTCTTATCCTGAACAAGAAGAATCGGAATATGAGTTCCAGGCTTCTGAATGTTTTTGGTTTCCCAGTCGAGCTTTACGAAGGAGGACCTGTGGAAAATGACAGAGTTTATTTTATCCTGAAAGGCGAAAAAGTGACGGAGAATTTTATCGAAATCAATCAGGAATTTTATTTGACCGAAGATATTGATTCTGTGGTTTCTGCGATTGTAAATAATGAAATCAGTATCTCGGACATCAAGGTTTTTTCGGGATATTCGGGTTGGGGCGCTTTGCAATTGGAAGGCGAACTGCAACGAAAAATGTGGACAGTCGTAGATGTTTACAATCTGGATTATACGCTTCCGAATGACCAGAATCTCTGGAAAAATATCATGCAGAATCTCGGTGGTGAGTTTCTTCTTTGGGCGAATGCACCGGAAGATGTGAGTTTGAATTGAAAAGTTTAATACGAAGACTCAAAAATATTTCATTAATATTCTGCTTTAAGACACAAAAGAAAATCAAAGATTTTCAATTTCCTTTGTGCCTTAAAAACATTTGAATAGACAAATAATCTCTTTGTGCCTTTGTGATTGATGTCTTTTTTAAATCGGGATTTGTTCTTCAAAAACGATTGTTCCGTCTTCTGTGTAATAGGTGCAGGTTTTTGTATCGATATCGACAATCCATTTGTAAACGCCGCTGTCTGCACAATCTTTACAGAACTGGAAAAAGTCTGTTCCGCCTTGTTGATGATTACGTAAATCGGATAAGAATTTTTCCGGATTTAGGATTCCGTAAATCAATAATGGTGCATATTGTTGTGGTGCGGAAACTTTGTAATCGTCGTTTCCTAAATAATTAGTTGAACCGTCTTCTACGAAAGTTTCCAAACTTCTAACGCCTAATTCTCTAATCGTTTTTACGAATTGTGGGAATCCTTTTCCGCTTTCTACGTTGGAATGCGCATCTTGAATCTGTTGTAATGTAAACATCATTGTAAGTTTTTCTGTGTTTTTATTTTCTTAGTTAATTCTCTGACTTCTTTTTTTAATAAGTGAAAAGCCGGCTGAGCCATACTCACGTGGTCGAATCCGTCTTCTTCCAATAATTTTACGGAAGGGTGTTTTACGAGATTCAACATTCTTGCCAAATAAGCATTTTCCTCGTATCGTCCAAATAATTCTAATTCTCTGTCGCCTGTAATCAAAACAATTGGAGGTGCCTCTTTTCTAACGTGAAATAATGGTGCATATTGGTCAATGGTCGGTTGTAATTCTGGGACACCTTGTTCTTTTCTGATTTGAAAATGCGTGATTGCCTGTCCGCTAAACGGAATCAGTCCTGCAATCTGGTCTGCATCAATTTTATATTTCTGAAGATATTTTTTATCCAGCGTAATCATCATTGCCAGATAACCTCCCGCCGAATGTCCGGACTGGAAAATCAGATTTTTATTCCCACCATATTTCTCAATATTTTCGAAAACCCAGGCCGTTGCTGCAGCGGCATCTTCTATGTAAGCCGGCGCCTTTACTTTTGGAGCTAAACGATATTCGACACTTACAACGGCAATATTTTCATCTAATAATTCTTTTGGCAATTCATTATTGCCACCAGTTAAACCTCCGCCGTGAAACCAAATTATGGTAGGGAAATTTTTGACATTGGTTGGATAATAGAAATTCAGTTTGCATTGAGAATTGATGTAAGAATCTGTTTTTCTGATATTTTCAGGATAATAAGGAATATTATTTTCGGTTTTATATTCTGTTTGGGCAAAACTGATTGCAAAAACAAATATTAAAATAAGACTGACAGGTTTTCTGAACATAATTTTACTTTTTATTAAAACTTAAACGCAAAATCCACAAGGATTTTGTTCAATTCAATTTCTTTAAAGGTACACAAAGTCGTAAAACCCATCAAAGTAAAACGATATAATCTTTATTTTATAAAAATCTGACTTCGACATTTCCGGATTGATGATAGAAAAAACCGTCGCTGTCATATTCGATATTGGTAAGGCCTTCCAAAACATCATAAACCATTTTCTGTAAAACACCGTCTCCGATTCCGTGGATAATCAACAGATTTTTAATATGATTTTTTCTACAGAAATCAATCGTTTCCAATAATTTTTCTCTCTGAATCATCAATCTTTCAAAAGCATCATAATCTGCAGGGTTTTTGACCAAAAAATTAAAGTGAAGGTCCAATTTCAACGGCGCTTTATTATGCTTTTTCGAGGTGATTTTCGGACTTTCCTTTTTCCTTATAATTGGAGAGTTCTCGTATAATTCGGAATCGATAATTGTTAATTTCTCTTTAGAAAATTGATAAGTAAAGCCGTGTTCATCTTCAATTTTCACCTGATTGGCAATAATCTTCAGAACCTTACCCCTAAGATTTTCATCAATCACTGAAACTAAATCTCCAATTTTCATCCTTAATTATAATTGATAAATGATGATAGATAAATGATTAAAAAACTTGCAAACTCTATAATTCTAAAACGCTCAAACTCTACTTCCGAGTTCTATAATTTCCAAATCTTTGATTTCATCCTTATGGATTGTGAAACGCATCATTGTTCTCACTTTGTGCCAGCCGGATTTTCCGCAAGCTCCGGAATTAAGATGAAGAAGATTATTTTTTTTATCAAACATTGCTTTCAGAATATGAGAATGTCCGGAAATGAATAACTTCGGTTTTTTCTCAGCAATTTCTTTCCTTGCTAAAGGCGAATATTTGTCAGGATAACCACCAATATGAATCATCAGGACATCTACATCTTCACATCTGAAACTCAAAACTTCCGGGAAAATCGTTCTGATTTTGGCTTCGTCAATATTGCCGTAAACCCCTCTTAACGGTTTTATTTTTTCGAGTTCTTCAATCACATTCATATTCCCGAAATCTCCGCAGTGCCAAACTTCATCGGCGTCTTTTGCATAATCGAGAATCCTGTCATCGATGTAGGAATGGGTGTCTGATAAAAGAAGAATACGTTTCATTTTAAATTAGATTCAATTACAAAAGTACAAACTGATTTTTCATTAATTCTGGAGTGTCAAGCCATATTTTAAAACATACCAGATTGCTATTGCGCCAGCAACACCTATCAATCCTAATAAAATCAATAGCCAAAATGCCCAAGTTTTCACACCTTTTTTATACATTATTACAAAAACCAACTGCAAGATGAAAAATAAAAATAGTAAAACAGCCAAATTAATAACAATCTGTTCTTGTGATATTTTCTTGCTAAAAAGAAAAACGGATACGAAAACTAAACTGATAACCATCATTTTTATAAATTCTGACGGCTGTGAAAGTCTGCTCTTTTTGAGGGGTTTCATTTCTTAAGATTTTTGAAGTACGAAATTACGAATTACTATCATAGTTTATCGCAAAGACACAAAAAAGCGATGATTCGTAATGCTTCTAAGTCGCAAAGAAAATTTTGCGGCTTTGCGATTAATATATAAGTTGCTTTAATAATTGGAAAAAAAAGAAGAAATTTGCCCTTGAAATGAGATATTTTATAGAGTTTTCTTACAACGGTTCAGCGTATTTTGGTTATCAGATTCAGCCCAAACAGATTTCTGTTCAGGAAGAATTGGAAAAGGCGTTGTCCACCATTCTTCGCGAACCCGTCAAAACAACCGGAGCAGGAAGAACTGACACAGGTGTCCACGCCAAGAAAATGTTTGCTCATTTTGAAACCGAACAAACCCTTGATGAAAACTTAGTTCATAAACTCAATTCTTTTCTGTCAGAAAACATTGCTATCAAAAGAATATTTGAAGTTCCTGCAGATTTGCACGCTCGATTCAGTGCGACTTACAGAACCTACGAATATTACATATCGTTGGAAAAAAATCCGTTTTCGAAGGATTCTTCCTGCCAATATTGGCGTCAAAAACCGTTGAATATCGACCTGATGAACGAAGCTTGTAAAATCCTTTTTGAATATGATGACTTTACCAGTTTCGCCAAACTCCACACCGATAACAAAACCAACATCTGCAAAATCTACAAAGCCGAATGGGAGCAAAATGGAACCCAATTGAAATTCACAATTTCTGCTGACCGATTCCTGAGAAATATGGTAAGAGCGATTGTCGGAACAATGGTTGAAGTTGGAAGCGGAAAAATCACACCAAATGATTTGAGAAAAATCATCGAGGATAAATTCCGGAATTCCGCCGGCGTTTCTGCGCCTGCTCAAGGACTTTTCCTGGTAGATGTTGGGTATGAGTTTTAGTGTTTGAGAGTCGGAGCGTTTGAGAGTTTTTTATTAAGAAGTGAAATTATTTTTATAAATTTAACTGATTGATTTAAAACAAATAACTTCTTAAAACCGTAAATTGATGACCGAAATTGACAAGCTTGCATTCGCATTAAATCAATTTGCCGGACTTTCGGAAGATGATTTCAAAATGTCTTCGGATTTTTGGTTGGTGAAGAATTACAAAAAAGGTGAATTCTATAATCTTCGCGGAACGGTTTGCACTTATTTCGGATTTATTGTTGACGGCGTTTTCCGCTCTTACACGATTGATGAAAAAGCGGGCGAAGAAAAGAACGTTTTTCTCTATTCTGCGAACGGATTTGTGGTTTCTTTCAAGAGTTTTATCAATCAGATTCCTTGTGATTATTTTACACAGGCGATGACGGATGCTTCTATTATTTATATTCGTTATACGGATTTGCTTTCCTTGTATCAAAAATCTCATCAATGGGAAAAATTTGGACGACTCTTGGCTCAGGAAGCTTTCAATGTGACAATGACAAGAATTGAAGGTTTTCTCTTGAAATCTCCTGAGGAACGTTATCTCGACCTCATTAAGCAACATCCGGATATTTTCAATAATGTTCCTTTATATCATATTTCATCTTACTTAGGGATTCAAGGGCCGTCTCTTAGCAGGATTCGGAAAAGACTTTCTGGGAAATAGTTTCGATTTTTATTGGAATGCTGAATCTTACGCAGCCCGAATTATCTCTAATTTTTATTTTTTTATTTTTTTATTTGAATCGATGAATCTCGTTCCTCGATTTGAGCGGAAATCCTTTTTACGCAACGTAGTGGAGTGAAAAGATTTGGAGCCCTTCGACAAGCTCAGGATAAACTACAAGCGGATTAAGCTGCCCAAATAAATATCATATAATGAAACTCTCGCAGATTTTTCCGATTGAGCAGATAATTAATTACTTCATAAATATTTATTTTTCAAAATGATACGATTTTAACTTGGGTTAAAGTTTTCCACGTTCAATCTTCTGAACTTTGTCTCATAATTTAAACATCAAAATATTATGAAAACAAAAACTATCGTATTGATTCACGGATTATTCGTCAACAACACAAGCTGGAAAGAATGGAAAACTTATTTCGAAAACCAAGGGTACACGGTTCACACACCTTCAAATCCGGGACACGAAGGAAACCCTATCGAATTGAAAAGAAACATTCCTTCCGAACTAACAACTGTAAGCTTTGAACAGACCTTGAACAATCTCGTGAAATTCATTGACACGCTTTCCGAGAAACCGATTGTTGTAGGACATTCTTTCGGTGGATTATTGGTTCAAAAACTGATTGAACTTGATAAAGCCGTTGCCGGAGTTAGCATAGACGGTGCACCACCAAAAAATGTAATGGCGCCTTTTTCAACGATAAAAATCGTTTGGCCGGTTTTCAATTTTTTCAAAGGAAACAGCCCGTATCTTGGAACAAAAGATTGGTATCATCGTGCGTTTTTTAATAATTATTCCCGAGAAGAGAGTGACAAATTGTACGAAACTGTTGCTGCTCCGGAAAGCAGAAGACTGGCGAGAGACCCGCTTTTGAAATCGATTGGCAATGTTGATTTTAAGAAAGCTCACAATCCGTTATTATTCATTGGTGGTGCAAATGACGCTATTTTTCCGGCAGACTTCACTGCGAAAATTGCCAATTCTTACAAAGACAAAAACAGTATTCTGGATTTGAAAATCTTTGAAGTAAGAAGTCATTTCATTTGTGGCGAAAATGGCTGGGAAGAAGTTGCCGGATACGTTTTGAACTGGATTGAGAAACAATAAATCTTATTCGTTTTGTCTATTAATAAATTTGGTTAATGGTCGGCGTTTCAATTTTTAAAGTCTTATTTTTGCAAAGATTTTTTTCGATACTGAAAAAAACTCCGGAATTCTAAGAATAAAAATGAAACACCTCTTTACCAAATTTGCTTTTAATGATAGTTTTATGATTAAAGGTGTTCCATCTGACCTTAGAAAAATTAATAGAAACAGATGAAACAACAAAATACCTGGGACATTGTCAAGCGATTATTTTTAATCGGAATGAAATTTAGGTCGTGGTTTATTTTCACACTGATTATTTCAATTTTTCTCGCCATTGTTTCCACTTACAGACCGATTCTTACCAAAAATGTAGTCGATATAGACATTGTTAAGCTAAAGGATAAAGCCCAGCTGATGAAGCACATTTATCTGCTGATTGGGTTGGTAATTGCGGAAACGGTTCTTAACTTTTTCCTGGTTTATTTCTCTAATTTCATTTCGCAGAATGTAATCAGAGACATCAGAGAAAGATTATATCACAAACTGATTTATTTCAAGACCGCATTCTTTGACAAAACTGCTATCGGGAATCTTGTAACAAGAGCAGTTGGCGATGTTGAGACGATTGCAACGGTTTATACCGATGGATTTTTGATGGTCTTTGGAGATATTCTGAGAATCGTGATGGTTCTTTTCGCAATGTTCCAGGTGGATACACATCTGAGTATGATTTCGTTAGCGATTCTCCCGATAATGGTTGTGATTACAAGAGTTTTCCAGAAGAAACTGAAGGTCGCATTTGGTTCTGAAAGAAGCTGGACCGCTACACAAAACAGTTTTGTCCAGGAACGTTTGGCCGGGATGTCATTGATTCAGGTGTTTAACAGAGAAGAAGCTGAGTTTAAGAAATTTGATACAATTAATATTGAGCTAAAAAAAGCTTTACTGAAAACGGTTTTTATCTTTTCCTTGTTCTTTCCTGTTGTTGAATTGATTTCGTCGCTTTTCATTGGATTCATTTTATTTTACGGAGGATTTATCAAATCTACGCCAGGAGTCATTATTGCTTTCATTCAGTTTATCAATATGTTGATTCGTCCTTTGAGACAGATTGCAGATAGATTTAATAATATCCAGAGAGGAATCGTTGGTGCAGAACGTGTTCTCGGCGTGATGGATGAAGACCAAGCGATGCCTAATAACGGAACGGTTGCCAAAGACCATTTTGACGGAAAAATTGAGTTTAATAAAGTTCATTTTGCTTACGATGACAAACAGGAAGTTCTGAAAGGCATTGATTTCACAGTAAATCCTGGCGAAACTGTCGCTATTGTCGGCGCGACAGGAGCTGGTAAATCGACGATTATCAGCCTGATTACAAGATTATATGATATCAATTCCGGAAAAATAATGCTGGACGATGTGGACATCAGAGATTATGAATTGTATAACCTGAGAAGTCATATTGGTGTTGTGCTTCAGGACGTTTTCCTTTTCCACGGCAGTATTTTTGAAAACCTGACTTTGGGTGATGAGGATATTACACTCGAAAATATCAAAAAAGCGGCGAAAGAAATTGAGGTTGATGAGTTTATCGAAAGATTACCAAATGGTTATGATTATGTAGTGAGCGAAAGAGGTTCTTCTATTTCCTTAGGACAAAGACAATTGTTATCATTCCTGAGAGCTTATCTGTCTGACCCTAAAATCCTGATTCTTGATGAAGCCACTTCATCTATCGACCACGAAAGTGAGAAACTCATCCAGAGAGCAACTGAAAAAATCACGAAAAACAGAACCTCAATCATCATAGCGCACAGACTTTCCACCATCGAAAAAGCTGACAAAATCATCGTAATGGACCACGGACTGATTGTGGAAGAAGGAACGCATCAGGAACTTCTGGCTAAGAATGGTTATTATTCTGTGCTTTATAAGGCTCAGGTTGTGAGCGAGGATGGAGAGAAGACGATTTAATTAATTTCAAATTTGATTAAGAATAAATTTGTAATTTTGATTAAAACCTTTTGAAAATGAATATCGAATCGAGAAAAATAGAATTTGTTCAGGCTTTTCTGAATCTTCAAAATGAGGAGTTGATTTCTCAATTCGAAAAACTCCTAAAAAAAGCCAAACAATCTGAAAAAGAGTTGAAGCCTTTTACAATTGAAGAACTTAACGAAAGAATCGCCAAATCTGAAGAAGATTTTGAAAATGGAAGATTCAAAACTCAAGAAGAGTTGGAGAAAATTTCTTCAAACTGGTAGTAATGAAAATCATTTGGACAGATTTTGCAATTCAAAATCTTAAAGATATTTTAGATTATTATTCTAAAAATGCCAATAAAAAAGTTGCACATAAAATCCGCAAACAAATTTTGGCTTCTACAAAACAATTGATTCAAAATCCTGAATCAGGGCAAACTGAATTGAATCTTGAAAAATTAAATCAAAAATATAGATATCTGGTTACAGGAAATTATAAAGTGATTTATAAGTTTGTAAAAGATGAAATCAGAATAGTGGACATTTTCGACACTCGCCAAAATCCGTTGAAAATTGAACGGGAAAAATAATTGCTAATCTCTGATAATCTTATATCTAAAACTTATCATTCCGGAAGTCAATATCAGACAAACAATAATGATAATTTTGAGGCTTTTAATCCATAAACAAAGGTCTCTGCCTGTAACTATAGAAATACATTCTTTTGAACTTCCGGTTTCATATTTCAAACTGACTTGAGTATTGATAATTCCAATCACAGATACCAAAATAATCAAAATCAGAAGACTGATGATGGTATTATACATCGTTTTTCTCATAGTTTATTAGGTTAGTTTTTGGTTTATAAGTTTTAGTTTTAATTCATTCTCAAAGTTTTAAAATTTCCCAGGCTTTTTCGATTTCATTGTTTTTTAAAAACTTTTGTGCTAATAAATGTACATCTTTTTCCGAAGAAAAACTTCCAATCGGTAAAATTTCTATGTTCGCTAACATTCCAAGGTCATTGCCTGTAAAAACATCACTTCTTTTGATTGCATTGGGAAGCTTGTCGTAACCAATTCCTTTTGTGACAAGCGGTTTAGGGACTTCGAAGATATTATTTTCATTGTTTCTGGAATAGAAATTACTTCCCAATCTTGCAACCAAATCCAATTGCTTCTGGTCAAGATTTCCAGCGTCATCCAGATATTTTTCATTGATATGAATTTTGACAATTTCTGCAATCACAAGATTTCCCGAACCTCCAAGATTTCCAAGCGATTTAATCTCCAAAACTTTACATTCGAAATTAACCGGAGATTCTGCAATCAAAGGCGGTTTTACAATGTCTGCAGGTTTCATTGTCAAACCTGACTTAATGAACTCATTCACGCCGTCTTCATATTCTGTACTAGCCAAAGAAACCTGTTGTACCATATCGAAATTGACATTGCCGATAACCAATTCCGGGACTTCTTTCAGGTTATCCAACGTATGTTTTGTCGTATTATCGCGAACTCTTCTGGAAGGCGAAATAATCACCACCGGCGGAACTGTGCTGAACATATTGAAAAAACTGAAAGGCGAAAGATTGATTTCTCCTTTGTTGTTAATCGTGCTTGCCAAAGCAATCGGCCTCGGCGCAATTGCTGTTTGCATTACTTGCTGCAGCTGAACTGCTGAGATATCGGAAGGGATAATAGTTTTCATTATTTTTAACACTTAAGTTACTTTAGAGTTCAATGCTGTCTATATTTAAGTACAATTAAGATTTGCAAATCTTCGATTTTGTTTATTCTTTGGGAAGACTTTGAAAAGATTTTGATGCAAAAGTTTCGTAGCCTTCGTGATAAATATTGTTTACGTTAAAATTAATCAAAATTGAACGATGAGCTTTCAGCAAGTTCATATAATTCATTGTTTGTGCTTTATGAATATTATGTAAATCGGTTACAGATTTTAATTCTAACACAATCAAATCTTCAACAAAAAAATCGCATTTCAATTTGCAATTAATATTTTCACCTTTATATAAAAAAGGAATTTGAAGTTCACTTTTGAAATTCAGTCCCAGTATCTTAAATTCTTTTTCTAAGCATTGATGATAAACTTCTTCGTACAAACCTGGACCTGCCAATTTATGCACCTCAATACAAGCTCCAACAATTTTGTATGCCAAATCATTCAGTTTTCTTTGTGTAATCATTTGTGTTATTTTTCTTGACGCTTAAATGACTTTAAGTTCTAAAATCCTGTTTAAATCTAAAACCTTTTATTTTTTAACACTTAAGTTTATCTATAACTCGTATAAAATAGTTCACAAAAGAATACATAAGTTTTTGAAAATCTTTGATTTTCAGCTAAAGTGAACTTTTCTCAACAGAATTAATTTACTCTAAAGTAACTTAAGTGTTTAACTTTCCAGCAATAATTATCGTGTGAACCTCAGTTTCAGTTTCACTTCTTTCAAAATTAACTTTCAAAATTTGAAAATCCGCGAATCCTATTCTTTTCAATTTCAACTGAATATCTTCAAGCAAATGGAAATTAAAAAATAATTGATGACCTGTGCTACTCGTTTGAAATTTCGAATCTTCGGGATTTCCTTCCACAAAACTCAGATAAAAGAGACCATTATCTTTCAGAAGATTATTAATATCTGAAATAAACTTATCTAATTCTTTTTCATTAATATATGGAAGACAAAATCCACTGATAATGGCATCGAATTTATCTTTAAATCTATCAATATCCCGACAATCCATTACTTCGAATTTTCCATTTGGAACGTTCTTTTTAGCCAATTCAATCATCTTTTCAGAATAATCAATTCCAAAAATATGAGCATCAGGAATTTTATTAGAAATATATTTTGAAATATTAGCAGGACCACAGCCAATTTCTAAAATTGAAGGAAAATTGGCCTTTATATTATTGCAAAACAAATCATACGAATCATCATAAATATTGAGATTCATAAATTTTTCTTCATACTGGTTGGCAACTTGACTCCAAAATTCCGAAGGTTTCATATTTTCTAATTCAGAATTATTAAAATGGAATCGCTGGTAAAATTTTTCCGCTCACTTCACCAAATCCAACTCGGATTCTGTCTTTTTCTGACCAAGCTTTCATTGTAATCGTATCGCCATCTTCAATAAATTTTCTCTCAATTCCGTTTTTGAGCTGCAAAGGTTTTGTTCCTCGCCAAGTCAATTCCAACATAGAACCGTAGGATTTTTCATCTTCTCCTGAGATTGTTCCGCTAGCATAAACATCGCCGACCTCTATATTACAACCATTCACTGTGTGATGTGCCAATTGCTGGCACATATTCCAGTACATAAACTTGTAATTGCTTTCCGAAATCAGATTATCTTCAGAATTTTCCGGCTTCAGATAAACATGGAGATTAATATCATAATTTTTATCACCATCAAATTTCAGGTAATCCAAAACTTCCGGTTCTTGTTTCGGAGATTCAGTTTGGAATGGTTTTAAGGCCTCCAAAGTTACAATCCAGGGCGAAATCGATGAGCCGAAATTCTTCCCTAGAAACGGTCCTAACGGAACATATTCCCAACTCTGGATATCTCTTGCTGACCAATCATTGAAAATCATCATCCCAAAAATGGCGTCTTCCGCTTCTGCAACCGAAATCCTTTCTCCCAAATCCGTATTTTTATTCACGACAAATGCCATTTCCAATTCGAAATCGAGTTGTTTTGAAGCACTGAAAATCGGTTTATCTGAATCTGCAGGTTTAATCTGTCCGCAAGGTCTTGTAATATCGATTCCTGATAAAACAATTGACGATGCACGACCGTGATAACCAACCGGCAAATGTTTCCAGTTGGGCAACAACGCATTCGCCGGGTCGCGGAACATCATTCCGACATTGGTGGCGTGCTGGATGCTGCTGTAAAAATCGGTGTAATTCGGGATGTGCAAAGGCATCATCATCTGAATCTCATCCAGATTGTAGAAACATTCTTCCAAAGCTCTTTCATCTTTCGACAATAGAGAATCTTCCAGCAACAATTCCTGAATCCTTTCACGAACATTATTTGTAACCGGTTTTCCCAATTCTATAAATTCGTTTATCGTGTAACCTTCGAAAATATTGTCGCTCAAACCTTTGATATCTTCAAAATAACCAAGGTCGAACAAGGTTGCCAAATCTATGACGATATCGCCAATTCTTGTAGCGCATGCAATATATTCTTTGTTGAAAACACAAACGCCAAACGGAATGTTATAAATTGAAAAATCGGAATCTGAAGGATGATTGATAAAGGATTTCATTTTTGAATTTAGAATTAGATTAAAAAATTAAAGCATTAAAAATAATGCTTTAATTGTAAAAATATACGATATTAATTTGGTTTAAAGATTTCCGCGTCTCTCCTGCTCTCTTTCCAAAGCTTCGAAAAGCGCTTTGAAATTCCCAGCTCCGAAACTCTGAGCGCCGTGTCTCTCGATGATTTCGTAAAACAATGTTGGTCTGTCTTCCACAGGTTTTGTGAAAATCTGAAGCAAGTAACCTTCTTCATCACAGTCTACAAGAATACCGAGATTTTGAAGTTTTTTGATATCTTCATCAATATCACCTACTCTTTCCGGAATCATCTCGTAATAAGCTTCCGGCGGCGGCGAAAGGAATTCTACGCCTCTGTTTTTAAGTTCTGTAACGGTTTTTACAATATCTTTAGTTGCAACTGCGATATGCTGGACGCCTTCGCCTTCGTAGAAATCCAAATATTCCTCGACTTGGGATTTTCTCTGACCTTCGGCCGGTTCATTAATTGGAAATTTGGCATAACCATTTCCGTTGGACATTACTTTTGACATCAATGCCGAATATTCCGTATTGATTTGCTTGTCGTCAAATGAAAGGATATTCACGAATCCCATTACTTTCTCGTACCACTCAACCGTCGGTATCATTCTGTCCCAGCCGACATTTCCTACGCAATGGTCAACGTACAACAATCCAACATCAGACGGATTATAGTCACTTTCCCATTTCTCATAACCTGGCATAAAAGCACCTGTATAATTTTTACGTTCTATGAACATATGAACAGTTTCGCCATAAGTATAAATCCCGGACATTCTAACTTCTCCGAATTCATCCGTAATTGTCTTGGGCTCCAAATATGGTTTTCCACCACGTTTTATAGTTTCTTCGAAAGCCTTGTAAGCATCATCTACCCAAAGCGCCAGAATTTTAACACCGTCACCGTGTTTCTGTTGATGCTGACATATTGGAGAATCGGATTTTAAACCAGAAGTCAGAACCAATCGGATTTTACCTTGTTGGATAACATAGGAAGCCTTATCTCTGACACCAGTTTCCGGTCCTGCATAAGCAACGGACTGAAAACCGAACGCTGTTTTGTAAAAATGGGCGGCTTGCTTGGCATTTCCTACATAAAACTCTATAAAATCTGTTCCGTTGATTGGGAGAAAATTCTCGGCTTGTGCGATTTTCTCGGCAAAAGTGAGTGTTGACATTTTACTTTTTTACTTGATTATCTGTTTTGCCAAGATAACATTTTTTTGCAAACAAACTAACAATTGTTAGTTTGTTATTAAAAACTATTAAATTCAACGCAGAACCAAAACAATATTTAATTATAATCAAAAATAATTAACCTTTGTTAATTATTTCAACAATAAAAGCTTTAAAATAACACCAAAAACACAATATGTATTTTTAAGTATATTTAAGTTTAAGCAAAATTAAAATGGAATTGTAAATTTGTTAGGAAGTCTAAGATTCTTAGAACACAAGTGCAGAGAGTGAAGCCGTTTTTACGGCTTTTTTGCAATCTCATTGTTAACTAATCCGGAGTTAGGATTATAATTATCCCAAATTTTCCAAGCATTATTTATCTTCTTGATAAAATAGATTTGAGTATTGAGCTCATTCACCAAATATTCTTCCCCAGAATTTTCTACTGTAAAAACAAGATTCCAGAACTCTTGGGTTTTAACAACGATTTTATCCGATTCTTCAGAAATTACATCAAGGTCAAAAATTTCAAAATTGGAACGATTATTCTTTGTATAAAGTTTCAAATTCCTATCACAAAGTTCTGAACTGTAATTCCTTATCCTTTCAATAAATGGTGCTTCCGGAAAGATAAGTTCATCAAAAACTTCAATTTTCGAAACAGGAAAAAATTTGAAAAATTCAAAATTGGTTTGACAATATTTGTAAACAATATCGGTCGTAAATTCCTTTGCAAATACAGATTCGCTATAAAGGTCTTCATCTTTAATCTTTGTAACAAAGGCATTAAGACTTTTGAATCCTAAAAAAATACAGATTTTGTCAAGCGTTTTTAGAAATCTGAGATCATTGTGGGTCTTGTAATCGTAATCATTTTCAAAAAAACGCTGCAACGTAATATGAGAAATACTAGTTCCTAGCTCAAATTTTCTTTCGTTTTGAAGTTCTTCTTTTTTGGAAAGTTCATCTTTTATAATTTCCGAAAGAATAATATAATGACTTCTTTTCCAAGGATTAATATTCCCAAGAATAGAATTCTTAACCACAGAATGCTCTCTGATCTCTGCTTTTATTAAATTATAAATCGACTTCAAACCACCAAAATTTTCATATCATCTCAAATGTACAAAAAAAATTAAACAGGCTTTTACGTTTTCAATTCCAAATTGCATTCTTAGGATATTTTTCATCATTACATAAAAAAACACTTGATTGTGTTCTATCAAGTGTTTTTTTCAGTTATTCATAATTGCCATATAATCAATATAGCTATTTTTTCATGCTTCCTGTTTCTGAAAGTCTCAAATGCCAGCTAAAACTTTCTTCTAATAGATGCGGAGTATGTCCTCCTCTCTCACAAGCCCTGTCAAAATAAGACTGAAGTTCCTCTCTATAATCAGGATGGACACAATTATCTATTATTTTCTGAGCCCTTTCTCTTGGTGCCAAACCTCTTAGATCAGCCAGTCCAACATCAGTAACCAAAATATCCACATCATGTTCCGTATGGTCTGTATGAGATACCATTGGCAAAACATGGGAAATCCTATTCTCCTTGGATGCAGCCTGTGTTACAAAGATGCTTAAGTAAGCATTACGCGCAAAATCTCCAGAACCTCCAATCCCATTCATGATCTTGGTACCAGAAATATGTGTTGAATTAACATTTCCGTAAATATCGAATTCTATTGCCGTATTAATAGCTATAACTCCCAGACGTCTTATCAGCCCCGGCGTATTGGAAATATTCTGAGGTCTAAGAACGAACTTATCTTTGTAATGCGCCAAATTGTCAAAAACCCTATCATAGCATTCTTTAGACACTGTTATAGAAGATGCAGAAGCAAAACTTAATTTCCCGGCATCTATCAAATCGAATGTACTGTCTTGCAGTACTTCGGAAAACATGGTAAGATCATAAAAATTACTTTTCTTAAATCCTGTAAGAACAGCATTCGCAACTTTGCCAATCCCGGCCTGCAAGGGCAACAAACGATCCGTAAGCCTTCCCAACTGTACTTCATTTTCAAAGAACCTAAGAAGATGATCGGCAATAGCTGTAGTTTTTGCATCTGGCTCAGCAATGTCAGCAGGGCTATCTTTCAGGCTTGTGAAAACAATTGCCTCTATCTTATTTGGGTCGACAAGAATACTTTTTCTTCCAATTTTGTTCCATGGCGCTACAATTGGAATTACATTCCTAAAAGGATAATCTTCGGCCTGGTAAATATCATGAATACCATAAACAGATTCCGGAACTTCTGTATTGATCTCTATTATGACTTTTTTTGCCATTGTTGCAAAAGTAACGGAATTACCTACAGAAGTTGTAGGAACTATGCTCCCATCTCGTTCTATATAAGCCGCTTCTATAACAGCGACATCCAGGCTAAGCAAATTTTTGGTATGCAAGAGCTCTGCACTTTCGCTTAAGTGTTGGTCGATGAATAGAATCTCTCCAGCATTTATTTTATTTCGTAAAATCGGATCTACTTGGAAGGGCATTCTTTTTTTCAAAACATTGGCTTCTGCCAATTTGCCATCTGTTCCATGCCCTAAAGAAGCTCCGGTCATCAATGTAATTTTGAAATTTTCTTTTTTACCTTTTTCAGCCAAAGCCGGCAAAATAGCTTTGCTGTCACCAGCTTTTGTAAAACCGCTGGATCCTACAACCATTCCGTCCTGTATAATGCTAACTGCATTCTCAACACTAGTCACTTTTTGGCGAAGGCTTTCTAAACGTATTCTTTCTAACATTTAATTTTAATTTTTTTAATATCAATCTCGTAATTGGTACCTAGTAAGAATGCAATAACATTAATCCAAAATCTCAATTTTCATGAGGATAAAAAGTTTTTATTTTCTTTTAAAACAAGTATTAAACACTGATTTTAGCACATCTAAATTTAGAAAATACAATTACAACCTCAAAATTAAAAAACTTTTAGAATCATCGATAATATAATTGTTATCATAAATCATCTAAAAATCTTGTAACGATAAGCTTTCCCAAATTTACAAACCCTTTTTAACCTAGTGCTAAAACCGATTATTTAACTCACACAAATTTAATTAAAAATCAACCTTATAATTAATGATGATTATCACATATCCTTTATTTTGCAATCAAAATGATAAAAATCACAGATTTTCTTTGCGATTTGAAAATTTATATCTTACTTTGTATTTCAAAGTTCTTTATAATTAAAGTTTAAAATTATGATTACTACAAAACAAAGAAATAAGATTTTATTTTCATTCCCTGTGATTCTATTAAGTATCCCATTAATTGCAATGCAATTTTCTAAAAATTGGAATTGGTCGCCTCTCGATTTTGTTACATCAGGAGTTATTCTTTTTGGAACTGCTTTCATTATCAAAATGATTTTGGAAAGATTCACAACCATAAAAAGCAGATTGATTTTAATAGGAATTACTTTAATAATTCTTCTGTTAGTCTGGATAGAACTGGCGGTTGGGATTTTCGGAAGTCCGTTTGCGGGGAGTTAGAAATCATGATTGATAATTTTTTGAAAGCTTGGTGGAAACCAATTATATTATATATAATAGTTTATACAATTTATATCATTGGCTTAATGAGCTCCAATAAATATATTGTAGAATTATTTGAGTATTTAATATTAGTTTCACTTTTAATTATATTAATTTCTTCCGTCTATATTCTTTTTAAATCAAAATGGTATTACAGCATTATTCAGTTATTTTTAGTAGGAATTACAATGTTTTTTCTTGGTTCATTTTTGATGTTTTATCCTTATGATTTTTTCGCAGACGATTTGGAAATCCCGAAAAATATCAACTTCGAAAAACCTAAAACCAAAATTGATACATTAACCATTCGAAAGGAAAATACTTTAGAAATTAAAAATGGCTTTCAGCCAGGGATTTATGAATTCTATTTTTGGTACAAGCCAACAGAAAAAGGAAAATTATACATAAAAACTTCTGAAATCACTAAGAATATAGCTTTATCTGAACAGCAAATAAAAGAAAGAAGTTTGATAAATGTAAATCCAAATGATAGTTTACAATTGTTCCATAAAGAATTTAAAATCTATGAAGGAGATTGGGGAAAACCTTATGTAGCCAAGATTTCTATTTACTTTAAGCCAGACAATAAGCCTGAACAAAAAATAATCGAGAGAAATTATATAGTAGAAGGATGGATGAGATAAAAAAAGCTAACATCTCTGTTAGCTTTTCTTTGTCTTTACTCCAACCAACTCGTTTTGTAAGTTGGGTCTTCTACTCTAATTGCTTCTTCAGTTAATTTCAAAGGTCTGAATGGGTCAACCATTACAGCATATTCGTCTGTAAATTTTTTACCAATGCTTCTTTCCATTGCACCCGGATGCGGACCGTGAACAATCCCGCCGGGATGAAGTGAAAAATCCATCAAATCGACGTGGTTCCTGCTCATAAAATCGCCTTCCGTATAAAACAAAACCTCATCAGAATCGATATTGGAATGGTTATAAGGTGCCGGAATAGCCTGTGGATGATAATCATACATCCTTGCACAGAACGAGCAAACCACAAAGTTGTGCGCTTCAAAATTCTGATGGACCGGAGGCGGCTGGTGGATTCTTCCTGTAATGGGTTCAAAATTTTTGATATTGAATTTGTAAGGATAAAAATATCCGTCCCAACCCACAACATCGAATGGATGTGTTGCATAAACGAAATCGGTAATCTGGTTTTCTTTTTTGACTTTGATGAGGAAATCGCCTTTCTCGTTTTTTGGCTCGACAAATGTTGGCGGAATAATATCCCTCTCACAAAACGGTGAATGTTCCAATAACTGACCAAACTCGTTTCGATAACGTTTTGGAGTGTAAATTGGCGAATGTGCTTCAATGAAAAAGAAAACATTTTTTTCTGTTTCAACCTCCAACTGATAAATTGTTCCTCTAGGAATGATGAAATAATCGCCGACAGAAAATTCAATATTTCCAAGCATTGTTTTCAAGATTCCTTTTCCTTCGTGAACGAAAAGTAACTCGTCGCATTCTGCATTTTTATAAAAATAATCGGTCGATTTTCTTGGTTTTGCCAAACCCATTTTCAAATCATTGTTTAGCATCAGTACCTTTCGGCTTTCCAAAAAATCATCTTCGGCGGTCACTTTTGCACCTTTTATCATTCTTGGTGTGACGTTTTTCTCTACCGCAATTTTTGGTGTAACGTCTTTTACATTGCCAATCGATTTAATTTGAGTTGGGCGATGTGTGTGATAAAGTAATGAAGCAATACCGTGAAAACCTTCTGTTCCAAAGAGTTGTTCGTAGTAGAATTGGTCATCTTCTGATTTGAAAATCGTGTGTCTTTTTTGAGGAACTTTCCCCAGCTGAACGTATCTCATTTTATTAGATTTGGCTTTTCTCAAATGTAATATTTTTTTGAGAATTGGAAAGTGTGATATTTCTGAACACAAAGTTCACAAAGATTTTTATTAATCATTGAAAACATTTTAACGTTCACAAAGGCGCTTCGCTCAGGAAAGATTTTGAATTTCTCGCTGATGCAGCAGATTTTGCAGATTTGAAATTAATAATTTAAAATATTATGTTTTGATTTTCAACACAAAGTGTTCTAAGGTTTTTATTAATTATTGAAAATATTTTAAGGTTCGTAAAGGCGCTTCGCTCAGCAAAAGGATTGGTAAAAATTATATTTGATGTTGAAAGTTGTTTGGAAGTTGAAAACCCTAGCCCTGATGGGAACGGCATCCTTTTTTGTTTTTGAGATTCCTCACTTTGTTCGGAATGACAAAACGTTCTGAAAAACAAAAAAGATATAGTGGACAGCAGGTTCCCGGCTCCTGAAAAACAATTATGAAATCCTTAAGATGCTTTTTAAACAGAAAATATTATCTTTGAGAATAACAAATTTTACAACAAATGAATGATTCGTTAATGGTTTCTCAGTTGTCAGAAATCGAAAAAGCAGAATTTTACAGGAAAACGTATATGCACGTTGCAGTGGCTATCTTGGCGTTCGGAGCAGTGGAATATCTTTTATTGAAAACGATTCCTTTGGAAACGGTTCTATCTATGATTACCGGAAAATATATCTGGCTTGCCGTAATTGGCGTTTTTTGGCTGGCATCTATGCTGGCAACTAAATTGTCCTTCTCGCTTTCCAGAAACACCCAATATCTTGGATTGGGCTTGTACGTTTTGATAGAAGCTGTGATTTTCCTTCCGATGTTGGGAATTGCAAGTTTGTACGCTCCACAAGTGATTACACAGGCTGCGCTGGTAACGCTTTTTATGTTTGCGGGATTAACTGCAACCGTATTTTTCACCAACAAAGATTTTTCTTTTCTTAGAAATATCATTGTGATTGGTGGATTTGTGGCGTTGGGAATTATTATCGTAGGTGCGATTTTCGGTTTTAACCTTGGGCTTTGGTTCTCTCTGGCGATGGTGGGATTGGCGAGTGCAAGTATTCTTTATGAGACTTATAATATCAAAAATGTTTACACAAAAGAACAATATGTTGGCGCCGCATTGCAGATGTTCGCATCTATCATGCTTTTGTTCTGGTATATTTTGAGAATTTTCTTGAGCAGAAGAAATTAAGAGTTAATCAATATCAATTATTATAGAAGTGCCTGGAATTATCTGGGCACTTTTTTATTTTCTGATTTGGATAAATTTAACACAAAGTGCACAAAGGTTTTTATTTAATTATTGAAAAAATTTTAAGGCTCAAAAAGGCGCTTCGCTGAGAGAAGTTTCTATTCTGATGGTTTTATTTTGTTGAGAATATCTAGAAGTTCCGAAGATTTTAAAAAGCCATTGTATTGAAAAATGATTTCGTTTTGAGGATTCAGAATGATTAAATCGGGATAAGTTGTTTTTCCTTCGGTCAATGTTTCTGCGAGTTCGTGGATTCCTGTATTGGTTCCTGTTGGTTTGTATCGAAATATTTTTCCTGCGAAATCAATATCTCGTTTTTCTTCTGCATTGAAATTGATGAAATAGAAATTTTGGTTAATTGTTTCGGTAGCTTTCTGATTTTTGAAAGTTGTATTATCCATTGCTTTGCAGTAGCTGCACCAATCGGTTTTGATGAAAACAATGACATTTCGAGGTTCTGATTTTTGCAGGTTTTCCAATTCTTCAAATTGATGATTTCTAATCTGAGAAAAGCAAATTCCGGAAAGTAAAAAACTTCCCAAAATTGTTAATCTAAATATGATATCACAAAATTTCATCTTAATTAAAATTAAATCGAATTCCTAAAAACCCTCTGATTCCCTGATTCGGTGCATAAACATAAGACGTATCAAAAGGGAGCGGATTGTCCGGCGTTGGTTCTCCAAAAGGGTCGTTTGACCTTGCAATAATAAATGGATTTCCTTTATTCGGAGTCCAATTGAGCAGGTTTTTTACACCTGCATAAATTTCAAATCTTTTGAAACCATCATACGTAAACTGAATGTTCTGAATGCTCCACCAAGGCGACGTCGGTTTTCGCGGGTCAAGTTCTCCCAACAAAGGCAAATGCATCGGACTGTAAATATTCCCCGTATAATCAACTGATAAATTCCAAGGTTTGATTTTATAAGAAACGGTCCAGGTTCCTGTGAATTTTTCGGTCAGCATTTGTTGTTCTGTAGTGTCGTTTTCTGTAATTGTATTTTCCATCAAAGTTCCTCCGAGAATGAATTTCAAACCGTTTGCAAAAGTTAAATCTGCATTCAGGCTGATACCTTTGCTCACGGCGTGTCCGTCCAGATTATTATAGATGATTTTATTGGTATCTGTTTCGTAATCAGGAACAATCCTGTTGGTAAAATATGTGTAAAATCCGGAAGCTTCCAAACCGATAAAACTCCCGGAATCAAAATAGATTTTTTTAACAAAATTCAGGTTGGCATTGTATGATTTTTCCGGTTTCAAATCATTTAGAATGATGACATCTCTCGCACCCGTCAAAGCGGCGTGGTCTTCCGTAAAAAGATTAACCACTCGAAACCCTGTTCCAGCATTGAATCTCAAAATATTCTTATCATTCACAGACCATTTGTAAGCCAATCTAGGTGTAAAAATATTCCCGTGAATATTATTATGGTCATATCTGAAACCCAATAAAAGTTTATGCTTCTCCGTCAACGTAACTTCATCCTGAATAAAAATCCCGGGAAGCCAAGTTTTTTCAGCTTCTAATTGTGTTGCCGGTGTGTTGTCATCATAATAAGTATATCGCAAAGCTGTTCCGGCCAACAAATCGTGATTACCCAATTTCTTGTCCCAAGTCATTTGCCCAAAAGCAATTTTCTGGTTAGCAATATATGCAATCGTTCCGTAACGGCTGTCTTGGTCGTGATTAATCAATGAAAAAGCAAAGAACATTTTCTCATTCACAGGAAGTTGATAATTTCCTAAAATCTCTGCCCGATTGGTATAGATACTTTCGCCGTAGATTTGGTCACCACCACGGAAAGACTTGTTCCAACGGATATCTCCACCCCAGCGGTCTTCATACATATACCGTCCGGCAATTGTAAAAAGACGATTTTCTTTTCTTTCAAAATTCCATTTTTGGAAAACAGAGATTCGGTTTTGCAAAGTAACATCTGTAAAATTGTCGTGGTTGTTATCGATTTTATTCTGAAAATTAAAGTAATTAAATCCTGTCAAAACACTTGCTTTTTTCCCTACATTGAATTTGAAACCTAAATCAACATTGTATTCTCCCCAAGTTGTGGACATCAAATCAGCTGTTACTAATGGTGCATTCTGTGGTTTTTTAGTAATGATATTAATCAATCCTCCAACAGCCTCGCTTCCGTAAAGAGAAGATGCAGGTCCTTTTACAATTTCGATTCTTTCTACCAGAGAATTCGGGATTCCTGAAAGTCCGTAAACAGTTCCCAGTGAACTCACTATTGGCATTCCGTCAATCAAAACCATCGTATAAGGACCTTCCAAACCGTTGATATGAATATCTCCAGTGTTGCAAATATTACAATTAAGCTGAGGACGAACGCCGTTGATATTTTGCAAAGCATCAAAAATACTTGGCGTAGGATTTTTCCTGAAAAATTTTGGCGTGTAAACCTCAACCGGAACAGGACTTTCCAAACGATTCACTTCCTTCATTGTTCCGGAAATTACGACTTCATCGATATTAGAAGTTTTAGATCGTTTTTCTTCAAGGCTGTTGCTATCCGATTTTTGAATATTAATAGTATCCACTTTTATTTCCTGAGATTTAATAAAAACAGAACCTGCCAAAAGAAAGGCAAAACCTAATAAAGAAGATTTAACAATCATGAAACAAATATTTACATTGACAAATATATAAATGTTAGATTAATCTAACAAATTAATTAGTCAAAAATAAAATCCTCTTGATTTCTCAAAAGGATTATTATAAATTTTATTCTAATTCTTATTTTAAACAGTCAAATCCAATCCACCAAAATTACCGGAGCTCATCATTACAAATGCGCCTTTCGTCTTATCAAGACTTTCCCAATAAGCGTGCAAATCGTCTGCATTGGTAAAGACTTTCAGGTTTTGATTCTTGAATTTTTCTTTGATTAATTCCGGAGAAATTGGTTCCATTCTTTTAATCTTCAAAGCATCTTCCGAATAGAAAACTACGGCATTGTCCAAACCGTCCATTGCATGGTCATATTGTTCCAAGAAAATTGGATTAAGACTGGAATAAGTATGTAATTCCAAGAAACCAAAGGTCTCGGTCTTTGAAAATTGTTCTGTAAAAGCAGCAACTGTCGCTTTCACTTTACTTGGTGCGTGCGCAAAATCTTTGTAAAGCAAACCACCATCTTTTCTCTCCACTTTCTCCAATCTTTTGGAAGCGCCTTTGAAACTCATAATTGCCTCATAGAATTCCTCTTCCATAATTCCTAACTGTGAACAGATGAACCTTGCTCCTTCCATATTCAGAAGGTTATGTTTTCCGAAGACTGATAAAGGAATATCTCCCATATCGGTTTTCAGGTTCACAATTCCATTGATGATTTCATATTCCGGGGTTTTGTATGGAATTTTTCTGAAATAATTTTCAGCACTTTCAACCACTTTTACAACCTCAGCATCTTCTTCATTATAAACCAAAACGCCGCCTGGCGTAATACTCGCCACAAATTTTCTGAACTGCTCTACATAATCGTCAAACGTTTTGAAAACATTGATATGGTCCCAGGCAATTCCGGAAATCAAAGCAATATTGGGTTGATATAATAAAAATTTTGAACGCAAATCAATTGGAGAAGAGAGATATTCGTCACCTTCCAGAATCATAAAATCATTCTCATTCGTGATTTTTACCATACAATCAAAGCCTTCTAATTGTGCACCGACCATATAATCGATGTCTTTCTGATGAAAATTCAGAACGTGAAGAATCATTGACGTAATGGTCGTTTTCCCGTGAGAACCGCCAATCACAACCCTTGTTTTCTCTTTGGATTGCTCGTAAAGAAACTCTGGATAAGAATAGATTTTCAGTCCCAATTCTTTTGCTTTTGCCAATTCCGGGTTGTCTGCATGTGCGTGCATCCCGAGAATCACGGCATCAATATCCGAAGTCAGTTTTTCCGGAAACCAGCCTAACTCAGCAGGAAGAATTCCTTTTCTTTCCAGTCGGGATTTTGAAGGTTCGAAAATAGCATCATCGGAACCAGTTACCTGATAGCCTTTATCTTTAAGCGCAATGGCAAGATTGTGCATCGCAGAACCGCCAATGGCAATGAAATGGGTTTTCAATTCAATATAATTTTACACAAAAGTAAGGAAAGATGTGAGATGTCAGAAGCCGGAAGCCAGATTTTTGGAAATAAAAAACCTGATTTTTTACAATCAGGTTTCGAGAATATTTATGATAAAGTGGTTTGGAGCTTGGGGTGTTCATATTCTATTTTGAGTTCTTCTCCTGTTAATGTAAAATAGATATTCTGAAGCTGATGAAGATAGTTGCACTTGATGTAGTTTCCAAAAAATAAAAATCCTTCTAAAATTTTATTAGAATTGAGGTCAAAATCGTATCGGCAATAGTTTGGAAGGTCGAATCTTATTCTGCTTTGAGAACGATAAACCTCTTTAAATCCAAGTTTTGAAAACCATTCTGCAGTCAGCGCAATTGGTTTTAGTTTTCTAGAATCAATTGCAGTTTCCGAATCAATTTTAACAAGGATGTCTTCATTAACATTTTCCATTCCGATAATTGGCACAATCGAGTCCCCGTACATAAGCAGATTGTTGAGTCTAAGTTCTGTCGCTTCCATAATTAATTGTGATTTAAGTGTTGTGATGTGTGTAGAACTTAGTTAACAAAACGTTTGCCAACTTTATACATATTTGATATTAAAACAAAATTATGATTGAAAACTTAATACTAACAATATCAGTCTACCGCTTCGAGGTCGTTTCGCCATTTCTCCGTCATTTGTAGCTTATGACCTTATTATTAATAATTTAAAAATTTAATTGAAGTTTTACTTTTTTTGAATATTAAGTTTTTATTCAAAATTTCTTCTAAATTCAAAATATAAATTCGCTGAATAAAAATTCCGATATTTATAAAATAGAATTACTGATGAAAATCCTGATTATAGAAGACGAAACCGAATTGGCAAAAAGTGTTGCTGAGTATCTTTCTGAGGAGAACTATTTGTGCGAGTTTGCTTTCACATTTTATGAAGCGATGTATAAGATAGAGACTTTTCAATATGATTGCATCATTCTCGATATTATGCTTCCGGATGGCAATGGTTTGAAAATTCTGGAAGAGCTGAAAAAGCAGAACAAACAAGAAGGCGTCATCATTGTTTCGGCAAAAAATGCTTTGGATGACAAGATAAAAGGCTTGCAATTAGGTGCAGATGATTACTTAACGAAGCCCTTCCATTTATCTGAACTTATGGCTCGCATCTACTCTATCATCCGCAGGAAACAATTTAATAATTCTAACATCATCACTCAGAATGAACTTCAGATTGACCTTTTAGCAAAAACAGTTTCTGTCAATAATGAAGTGATTGCATTGACGAAAAAAGAGTTTGATTTGCTGATTTATTTCATAGGGAATAAAAATAAAGTCATTTCAAAAAGTACGTTAGCAGAACATCTTTCAGGAGATTTTGCAGATATGCTGGACAACCACGATTTTGTGTATGCGCATGTTAAGAACTTAAAGAAAAAACTTAATGATGCAGGCTGTGAGCAGTATTTAAAAACAGTTTACGGAACCGGCTACAAATGGGAGTCAAATTAGTTATGAATTATGAGTGAAAAGAAAACTGTTTTGAAGGAAAAGAGTTTTAGTTTTGCAATAAGAATTGTAAAACTTTATAAATATCTTATAACAGATAAAAAGGTATTTGTATTAAGTAAACAATTATTAAGAAACGGGACCTCAATTGGTGCATTAATTCGGGAAGCACAGAGAGCAAAGCAGACTTCATTCATAAACTTGCAATTGCTCAAAAGGAATGTGATGAATCTCTTTACTGGCTTGAACTTTTATTTCAAACCGAATTCTTCTCATCCACAGAATACAAGAATATTAATAATAATACTTTAGAAATATTGAAAATGATTCGTAATGCCATCATCACAACAAAAACGAAAACTCATAATTTATAATTCATAACTTATAATTCTTCGTGAAACCGCTTTTAAACAAAACTACCAAACCTTTCATTATCTATGTCCTGATTATCCTGGTCATCAGCATTCCTATATATTATCTGGTAGTGGACGCTATCTGGAAACATGAGTTGGATGAACATAATGAAATTGTCGCTGAAAAAACCGCTTTTCAAATCAACAGTTTAAAATTATCGGATGAAAAACTGGATGAAACCATCAAGTTATGGAACGAAGTACAACCAACTACTAATATAAAGAATGTAGAAAAAAATGACAACTTCAAAGATAGTATCTTCATTCTTGAAAAGCCTCACGATTTTCTTCATTTTGAAGACATTGACAGATTCCGATGCTTGTCCAAGATTATTTATCTGAATAAAAAACCTTACCGTTTCAACATAGAAACTAATATCGAAGAAACTCAGGAAACTATTTTTTTTATCTCAGTAACTACAATTATTCTTTTCATTCTGATAGTTGGCGGATTATTATTTCTCAACGGAAGACTTTCAAAATCAGTTTGGAGACCATTCCGGGTAACTTTAGATAAATTAAAAACCTTTAATCTCAACCATCAGACAAAAATTGAATTTACGCCAACCGATGTTTCTGAATTTGATGAACTGAATCAATCATTAAGCAAGCTGATAGAACATAATGTTTCGGTTTATAAAACTCAGAAAGAGTTCACGGAAAACGCTTCACACGAGTTGCAGACACCCTTGGCTATTCTGAAAAACAAACTTGATATTCTTTTACAGAACGAAGATTTGACGGAAAAACAATATCACATTGCCGAAGAAATGAACCGCGCTTTGTCCAGAAGTTCCAGAATCAATAAAAATCTTTTACTCCTTGCAAAAATTGAAAATAATCAGTTTGACAATTCTGAAATACATCTGGATGAATTGCTGAATCAAAGTATGGATATTTTGCAGGAACATTTTGAACAAAAAAACATCTCTGTAAATACCGAAATTTTGTCTGATGTAAAAGTAAATGGAAACATTGGATTAACCGAGGTTCTGATTAATAATTTGATTCTAAATGCTATTCGACATACTTCAATTAACGGTTCGATTTCTATTAAATTAACCAATTCCGTTTTCGAAGTTTCCAATTCAGGAACAGAAAAACTGAATTCGGATTTGCTGTTCAAACGATTTTCAAGATTCTCAAAAGACAATAACGGAAGCGGACTTGGACTCGCTATTGTGAAAGAAATCTGCAAATCTCAAAACTGGAAAATCGATTATAGATTCGAAAATCATAACCACATTTTTTCGGTAAAATTGCAAATTCTAAATTTCTTCTAAATTAAGTTATTATTTTACCGTTTTATAAAACGTGTAACTAATGAATCAAAAAAAGGAGATTTTAAAGCCTTTTCATAAAGTTTTTAATAGTAGATTTTCTGTATTATTTTCAATTTTAAGTTTATACATCATATTTTCGGGTATAATCAGGATTGTTTTTCTGTTCTGGTCCTCGAAAGATTTAGATTTTAATTTGCTTTTCATTTTAAGGGCATTTTTCACGGGGTTTTGCTATGATTTCGCGGTTGGAACATTGTTCTTATTGTTGTATTCAGTTTATCTTTTGTTTTTTCCGAAAAAGTGGATTGGCTCCAGGTTTGATAAAATATTTACTTATGTTTATCTGGCAATCGTCCTTTTAATTATTTATTTCAGTCTTTTGGCCGAAATTCCATTTTGGGATGAATTTGGCGTGAGATTCAATTTTATTGCTGTTTATTAT
>QFQW01000045.1 GCA_003248755.1 Chryseobacterium sp.
CTACGTAAGAACTACTGACGTTACAGGTGAGATCTTCTTGCCAGAAGGTGTAGAAATGGTAATGCCTGGTGATAACTTAGAAATCACTGTAGAATTGTTACAACCAATCGCTCTTAACGTAGGTCTTAGATTTGCGATCAGAGAAGGAGGTAGAACAGTTGGTTCAGGTCAGGTAACTGAAATCTTAGACTAATCGTCTTACAATAAAATAAAGCTTCCGCAAGGAATTCTTGCGGAGCTTTTTAATCTACGGGCATCGTCCAATGGTAGGATACCGGTCTCCAACACCGTTGATCAGGGTTCGAATCCTTGTGCCCGTGCAAATATAAAATATGAGCTCATTAATTAATTTTTTAAAAGGTTCTTATACAGAATTTAAAGATAAAGTAGAATGGCCAAAATGGCCGGAGCTGCAGTCTTCAACTGTTGTTGTTGCTGTAACTACTGTTATACTTGCTTTATTTACATTTGGAGTGGATTCTTTGTTTAGTGTAACTATCAAGAATTTTATCGCGACATTTATTAATCTATTTAATTAATTCAAAAATTACTTTCTCCTCATGAGCGAATTGAAATGGTATGTGCTGAAAGCTATTAGCGGACAGGAAAATAAAGTGAAAAACTATATTGAGAACGAAATGAAACGTCTCGGTTTCGAACAATACGTTACTCAAGTGGTTATTCCTATGGAGAAAGTGATACAAATCAGAAATGGTAAAAAGGTTCCAAAAGAAAAACCTTATTATCCGGGGTATCTGATGATTGAAGCTAATTTGATTGGTGAAGTTCCGCACACTATTAAGAATATTCCTGGAGTGATATCTTTTTTAAGTCTTACAAAGGGTGGTGATCCAGTTCCAATGAGAAAATCTGAAGTCAACAGAATGCTTGGAAGAATGGATGAACTTTCTGAATTTGCTACAGACGTTGAGATTCCTTTCATTGTTGGAGAAAATGTTAAAGTAATCGATGGTCCTTTCAATGGTTTCAATGGAACAATTGAGAAAATCCTTGAAGATAAAAAGAAAATTGAAGTTTCAGTTCTTATCTTTGGTAGAAAGACCCCAATGGAACTTAGCTTTATGCAAGTTGAAAAAGTATAAATCTCAATATTTATAAAAACATAGAGACCTAAGATTATTTCTTAGGTCTTTTTTATTTTATCAACTCGTTATTAAATTCAGTTGGTGTTTTTCCAACATATTTTTTGAACGCCCGATTGAAATAAGATATATTATTGTAACCAGTACTGTAACAACTCTCTGAAATGCTTTTTCCCTGCAGAATAAGATGGCAGGCTTTTTCAATTCGATATTGATTAACAAATTCTGTGAAAGTTATTTTCATTGTTTTTTTGAAAAAATTGCAAAATGAAGGCAAAGTAAGATTGACGATATTTGCCACATCATTGACATCGATTTCTTTCTGATAATTTTTCTCAACAAATGTGAATATGGATTGTAATCGTTCTTTATTCTTTGAAATGATGGTGTGAGGCATCGCTTCTTTATTTAATAAAACATAATCCTCTTCTTCAGAAAGCTTAACTAATAGATTTATTAATAACATATATCTTTTGGAGTTTTCCGCTTTCATCATTTCTCGAAGCTTTGGTAATATTTTTTCTTTGGTCGAGCTGCTGAATAGAATACCAAACTTTGAAACGGACAACATCTTCCTGAGGGTGGATAATTCACCAACCTCTTGCGGAAGCTGAATAATTTCTTCCCGGAACTGTAAAACGATTTCTTCATGTGGGTCAGAAGAATTAAGACCAAAACCCGAATGCGGAATATTGGAACCTATCAAAACCAGATCTCCATCTCTGAAACTACTTTTATGATAACCAACGTGTCGAGTTCCGCTTCCTGAAACCACACAAACCAGTTCCAACTCCGGATGATAATGATACTCCCAGCGAAATTCCTTGACGGGAAAGTTCATGTGTAGAGTTCGAAAAGATGAGTTTTCATCGGGCTTAACATTTTCGTAACTTACTTTCATTTGATTAATGAATAATTTTATCAAATATAGTATTTTATCTTAATGTAGTGTTATTAATGATTTATCATGTTAAATTAATGTAAACAGTTTGTAGATAATTTTGTAAACGATGAGAAACTTAAATATCAAAGCGGTCCTTTTTCTGAACTATTTCCTTTTTGCTATTCTTTTGAATTCGGTGGGAACGGTAATTCTTCAGGTTCAGCAGAATTTTGGAATTTCAAAATCCGAAGCAAGTATTTTGGAAGGCTTCAAAGATCTGCCAATTGCGATTTGTTCTTTCCTTTTGGCATCTTTTCTTCCTAAGATTGGGCTAAAGAAATCGATGCTGATTGCATTGGCTCTTGTAACTGTAATGTGCTTTCTAATGCCGTTTTCTAATGCGTTTTGGTATTTCAAAATATTATTTTGTGTTGTGGGAATTTCATTCGCATTGATTAAGATTTCTGTATTTACATCCATTGGACTTATTACTAATAATGATAGAGAACATTCCAGTATTATGGGATTTCTTGAAGGTTTTTTTATGATAGGTGTTTTAGTAGGAAATGTCCTTTTCAGCCTTTTCATAGATGACAGTAACCCACAATCAAAAGGCTGGCTCAATACTTATTGGGTCTTAGGATTGTTGTCAGCTGTTTCATTCTTGATTCTAGTATTTTCAAGATTAGATGAAAGTGAGGCAAAAATAGAAAACACAAGTCTGAAAGGCGATGTGAAAAATAGTATCAGTTTATTTAAACTCAAGAAAGTGTTGTTTTTTATTGTCTGCGCATTTTTATTCGTACTTGTTGAACAGAGTTTCCAAACCTGGACACCTACTTTCTATAAAGAAATCCTTCATCTTCCAACAAGTATGGCTGTTCAGGCTGGAGCCGTTTTAGCCGGAGCATTTGCATTAGGAAGATTTTTATCTGGATTTTTCTCTAGAAAATATAAATGGATATATGTTGTGTCGTTTTGTGTTATTTGTTTTGCAATAAGTATATTTTTAGTTTTACCATTAACGCATAACATCCATCTTGATGAAAATGTGACTTGGTTCAATGCGCCTTTAGCAGTTTATATTTTTCCGTTGATGGGTGTTTTCTTAGCACCAATCTATCCAAGTATCAATTCTGTGATTCTTGCATCAATTCCGAAATATTTACAAAGTTCTATGTCCGGTCTTATTGTGGTTTTCTCTGCAATTGGAGGCACACTTGGCTCAATGATAACGGGATTTGTATTTCAGGAAACCGGAGGACAAGAAGCATTTTATCTCTCATTCATTCCATTGTCACTGTTATTGATTTTTGTGGTAATGATGAACAAACAACTTAGTAAAAAATGAAACATTATACCGATATAAAAGATTTTTATAATCTGTTCGAAGCTGTTCAGAAAGCTGAAATTTTCGATGACCAAAAAACAATAGTAGATGCTATTCCGCTATTTCCAATTACTGAGATTGAGAAAAGATATTTGGATGAAAAAAATCAGCCTGATTTTGATTTGAAAAGTTTTGTATTGCAAAATTTTTCTCTGGAACAATCTTCCGAAAGAGCGGATGATATTGTCGAAAATAAAATCCCTATTAAAGAACATATTGAGAAACTTTGGAATCAGCTGGCCAGAACCGCCTATGAAAATAAAGGAACGCTTTTGCAGTTGCCTAAGCCTTACATCGTTCCTGGAGGAAGATTTATTGAGTTTTTTTATTGGGATAGCTATTTTGTAATGTTAGGATTACAAGTGTCTGGAAATATCAAAATGATGAAAAACATTGTTGAGAATTGTTCTTACCTGATAATGAATTTCGGATTTGTTCCAAATGGTAGCCGAAGTTATTTTCTGACGCGTTCGCAACCTCCCTATTTTTCTTTGATGTTGGATTTGATATACGAAAGCACAAAGGACGAAAAAATCTATTCACAGTATTTCAAAACATTAGAGAAAGAATATCAGTTCTGGATGTCCGGAATTGAAAATCTGGAAAAAGGAAAAGCTATCAAACGTGTTTTGAAAACCAATGAAGGTGATATTCTGAATCGTTATTATGATGACGAAAATCTGCCACGTCCGGAAAGTTATTTGATTGATGTCAAAGATTCTGAAAACTCTAGAAATCCTGAATTCTACAGACATATAAGAGCAGCTTGCGAATCAGGTTGGGATTTCTCCAGCAGATGGTTTGAGGACGGAGAAAATATCGAAACAATCTACACTTTGGAATTAGCTCAAGTTGATGTTAACTGTCTTCTTTGGCACCTCGAAACAACTCTTGCGAAGTCGGCACGAATTAATAAAAATTTTGACCTCGAAGAAAAGTATAAATCCTTATCAGATAAACGAAAATCAAATATTGAAAAATATTTCTGGGACGAGGAATCCAAAATATATAGAGACTACAATTTCATCAAAAACAAACAAACACAATCCGAACATATCGCTTCTTTATATCCATCATTTCTCGGGCTTTCTAGCAATCAACAAGCTGAAGAAATGAGCCAAAGGATTTCTGAAAAATTCCTTCACTCCGGTGGTCTTGTAACGACAACAAAACAAACAGGTCAACAATGGGATTTTCCAAATGCCTGGGCTCCGAATCAATGGATAGGTTATGTTGCAATGAAGAATTATGGCTTTGATGATTTGGCGCAACAGATTAAAAATAACTGGAGCGGAAATGTGGAACGTGTTTACAACAATACAGGAAAACTAATGGAAAAGTATAATGCCGTGGATATAAAAAGTATTGCGGGCGGAGGAGAATATCCAAATCAAGATGGATTTGGATGGACCAATGGGGTTTATTTGAAAATGAACAATTAACCTTAAATAATTATATGATATGAAAAGAAATTCGATTTTTTTGATGGTAGGCGTAGCCTCGCTCTACTTTCAAAATGTTTATGGACAACAGACTGAGAACGATTCCATAAAATCAAACAATATCGAACAAGTCGTAATTACGGGAAACTCTAGACCAAAGGCTAAATTAGAATCTGCAACCGCAATTTCTACTTTTACAGCAAAAGAGATTCAGAAACAAAACCCAATTAGTGCAGCGGCATTATTACAAAGAGTTCCTGGTTTTGCGGTGGAGACTTCGGGTGGTGAAGTAGGAAACAACCTTTTCGCAAGAGGTATTCCTTCTGCCGGAGCATACGAGTTTACACAAATACAAGAAGATGGTTTGCCTGTTTTTGAAGACGGAGCATTACAATTTGCAAATGCTGACAACTTTTTCCGAGTAGATAATACTACTGCAAGATTAGAAGCACTGAGAGGAGGAACCGGTTCTATTTTCGCAACCAATTCTCCGGGTGGTCTTATCAACTTTATTTCAAAAGAAGGAACTAATGATTTCAAAGGTGTGGCAAAATTGGAAACCAGTACTTATGGATTGATGAGAACTGACCTTAATCTTGGCGGTGCATTAGTTAAAGATAAATTATTCTTCAACATTGGTGGTTTCTACAGAACAGATGACGGCATCAGAAAAACTGGTTTCAAAGCTAATAATGGCGGTCAAATCCGAATGAATTTGAAATATGTCTTCGATAAAGGTTATGCAAAAGTGTATTACAAGAAATTGGATGACAGAAATGCTTTCTACCTGCCAATTCCTTTGACTAATGATTTGAAAGAGTTTCCAGGTTTCAATGCTAACTATGGAACTTATACTTACAATACAATCGGCCAGTTGAATATTCCACAAGCTGGCGGAGGTTTCTTCAAAAGGGATTTGACAAATGGAATCAATCCTAAAATGGATGTTCTAGGCGCAGAATTCAAATACGACCTTGGTAACAATTTAAGTTTAATCAATAAAACAAGATATACCAATATCAACTTAAACTATACTGCAATATTTCCTTCGGGAGGACCAACTTTGGCAGATGATTTTGCAAATGGTTATGGAATTGCAGATGGAAATGCTAGATATTCCTTGGTAGGAAATGGACAATTGGTAAATCCTCAATATGTACAAAAGCTTGGATTTTGGGCAATTGATAAGCAGATGGATAACTTTATTAATGATTTGCAATTCAATTATAAATTAGATAAAGGAAATATTACTGCAGGTTTTTATAGATCTAATTGGAAATCAAAGCAATACTGGAATTGGAGTAATATATTGACAACCGCTACAGATAAACCACAACTTCTTAATCTTGTAGATGCCTCACTTAACCCTAATGATGTTGGCTATTCTAAAACTTATAATGGTGTTACAGAGATGTCATTTTTGCTTAGAGATTCTCAAACAGAAGGAAGCCTGAATGCTTTATATCTAAACCTAGATTATTCTTTGACGGATAAATTAAGTTTCAATGGAGGAATCCGTTATAGTAATGATACTTATAGAGGTTATAAAGTAAGCACAACAACTGCAAACCTAAACAATTCTGGACTTACTGTTGATGGAACTCACGGTTTTGGTACAACAACTGCTGATGATAATATGAGTGTTTTGGGGAATCAATATACTTATTGGAGATATGATGTAGATAAAGTATCATATACAGGGTCTTTGAATTATAAAATCGATTCTCAAAATGCAGTCTACGGAAGATTCTCTCATGGTTTCAGATCGCCGAATGAAGAAGCTTATTATAATAATATCGATGACCTGAGTGCACTTAAACCAGCATTGACAAATCAGATAGAGTTAGGTTACAAATATTATTCAAGAACATTTGATATTGGAGTGATTCCTTTTTATTCAACACTTAAAAATCTCTCCTTCACAGATGTCCTTTCTGACGGAAGTTCTGAGAACAAATTTGCTGATACGAAAAATTTAGGAGTAGAGATAGAAGGTTTTGCCAGATTGTTTAGTAATATTTTGGAAGTTACTTTTAACGGAACCATCCAAAGTCCTAAGTATAAAAACTTTTCGGGAACCAACGCAGATGGAACTCCTTTCGATTATGATGGCAATTTTGTAAGAAGAATTCCGAAATTATATTTCAATATTTCTCCTGCGGTCAACATCACCAAAGAGTGGAGGACTTATGTAAGCTATAATTATTATGGCAAACGTTTCCAGAACGAAGCTAATGATGAGAGATATTCTTTACCAGCTTTCAGCGAGTTTGGAGCAGGAACTTCTTATCAGTTAGGTAAAATCCGTTTTGCGATTGATGCTACTAACATTTTTAATACTATTGGAATTACAGAAGGAGATCCAAGGTCAACTATAAGCGCTGGTTCTAATGTTAGAATGGCAAGACCAATTATGGGTGCAGCTGCTAGAGCATCGATTACATTAGAGTTCTAATATTTTAGTTATTTTCTTAGAGTAATATCCATTCAAATTATTGAATGGATATTTTTTTGTAAAATATATAAAATCAGCAGATTCTATTTGCAGATTCAAAAATAATTAATACTTTTGCAAACCGAAATGTAGGTCTTCTTTTATGCGAAGTGACTTATGTTGAATAATTAATGCTTCCACATTCAATTATTTATTAATCAAATCAACACATTAAAATGGCTAAAAAAGTCTTTAAAATGGTAAAACTTCAGGTGAAAGGTGGCGCTGCCAACCCTTCTCCACCAGTAGGTCCGGCTTTGGGTTCTGCAGGGGTGAACATTATGGAGTTTTGTAAACAATTTAATGGTAGAACTCAGGATAAGCCTGGTCAAGTTTTACCGGTAGTAATTACAGTTTACGAAGACAAATCTTTTGAATTCGTAATCAAAACACCTCCGGTTGCTATCCAATTATTGGATGCAGCTAAGTTAAAAGGTGGATCTGGAGAGCCTAACAGAAATAAAGTAGGTGCTGTATCTTGGGCTCAAGTTCAGAAAATTGCAGAAGACAAAATGGGAGACCTTAACTGTTTCACAGTTGAGCCTGCAATTTCTATGGTAGCTGGTACTGCTAGATCTATGGGATTGAGAGTAACAGGAACTAAACCAACTAACGCTTAAACTTAAAGAAATGGCAAAATTGACAAAAAAGCAAAAAGAAGCTTTAAGCAAAGTGGAAAAAAATAAAATTTACAATCTTGACGAAGCTTCTGCTTTGGTAAAAGAAGTAAATTTCGCAAAATTTGACGCGTCTGTAGATATCGCTGTTAGATTGGGTGTAGATCCAAGAAAAGCAAACCAAATGGTAAGAGGTGTTGTATCTCTGCCTCACGGTACAGGTAAAGATATCAAAGTTTTGGCTTTGGTAACTCCGGATAAAGAAGCAGAAGCTAAAGAAGCTGGTGCAGACTATGTAGGTCTTGATGACTATTTGGCTCAGATCAAAAACGGATGGACAGATGTTGACGTTATCGTTACTATGCCTGCTGTAATGGGTAAATTAGGACCGTTAGGTAGAGTTTTAGGACCAAGAGGTCTTATGCCAAACCCTAAGTCTGGTACTGTAACTATGGAAATTGGAAAAGCTGTAGCTGAGGTTAAAGCTGGTAAAATCGATTTCAAAGTAGATAAATATGGTATTATCCACGCAGGTATTGGTAAAGTATCTTTTGATGCTGCTAAACTTAAAGAGAATGCTCAAGAATTAATCTCGACATTGATTAAGTTGAAACCAACTGCCGCTAAAGGAACTTATGTAAAAAGCATTTATTTGTCTTCTACAATGAGTCCGGGAATTGCAATTGATACTAAATCTGTTAACTAATAATAATCCTTAAGACAATGACAAAAGACCAAAAAGTTGTAGCAATACAAGAGATCAAAGAATTGCTTCAGGATGCAAAAGTTGTTTATGTAGCAGATCTAGAAGGATTAAATGCTGCTAAATCATCTGATTTCAGAAGACAGGCTTTCAAACAAAATATCAAAGTAAAAGTTGTAAAAAATACACTTTTACAAAAAGCAATGGAGCAAATTGACGGTGTGGACTTCTCCGAGATGTTCAGTACTTTCAAAGGTAACTCTGCGGTTATGATTTCAGATACAGCTAACGCTCCTGCAAAATTAATCAAAGACTTCAGAAAAAAAGAAGAAAAGCCTGCCCTTAAGTCTGCTTTTGTTCAAGAAGCTTTCTATGTTGGTGATAACAATCTTGATACTTTAGCTAATATTAAGTCTAGAGAAGAAATGATTGGTGAAATCATCGGATTGCTTCAGTCTCCAATCCAAAGAGTTGTTTCTGCTCTTCAAAACAAACCGGAAGCTGTTGAAGCTAAGGTTGAAGAAGCTGCACCTGCAGTAGAAGAAGTTAAAGAAGAAACTCCGGCTGTAGAAACTCCAGAAAGTACAGAGGAAACTCCAAGTGCTGAATAATTACACTCAAAAAAATAGATAAATAATCAACAAAAAACATTACAACAATGTCAGATTTAAAAAATTTAGCTGAAACGCTAGTAAACTTAACAGTAAAAGACGTAAACGAATTAGCTACTATCCTTAAGGATGAGTACGGAATTGAGCCAGCTGCTGCTGCAGTAGTAGTTGCTGCAGGTGGTGCAGGTGAGGCTGCTGAAGAAAAAACAGATTTCGATGTAATTCTTAAGTCTGCAGGTGCTTCTAAATTAGCTGTTGTTAAATTGGTAAAAGATTTAACTGGTGCTGGTCTTAAAGAAGCTAAAGACATCGTAGATGGTGCTCCCGCTCCTATCAAGCAAGGTGTTCCAAAAGACGAAGCGGAAGCTCTTAAAAAGCAGCTTGAAGAAGCTGGTGCTGAAGTAGAATTGAAGTAATAATTACTCAATAATATTATTATAAAGCGGTAAATCAATGATTTACCGCTTTTTTTATGTAATTGTTAAATTTGCATATTCTTTTTTCATAAGTAATTATTTTTATTATTTTTGTAAATAGAAAAATAATTAGCCTTCAATTTGCTTTGATCAAAAAAGCATGGGTTTGTTCTTTATAATACTGAATTAATCTGTGTTTTTTTATTGTTGTTTTTCAATCTAATAACTAAACCGAAAACTTAATTGCAGCAGATTTTATTCTGTATAAGGATTTCAATCTACCATCAGATCGTATTTTGTATATTAAAATGAGATGTTTTTGTTATTGGTTGAATTCTAATGATGTGAATTAGGAAAATATTAATGTAGGAGATGAATTATTGTATAATTCGTATTTTGATTGTCGTATTTCTTAAGAGAATCTTGGAAATCTTATAAATAAAAAATTAATACGATAATTTATGAAAAAGCTAAATCTACTTTTAGCCACAATAGTTTTATTCATTTGTAATGACTTACTTTATTCTCAAGCTGTAGACAAATTGTATTTGTCAATGTCTGCTACAGGTAGGGTTTATGACATAACAGGAGTGCCGGCAACATTACCGACTCCTTTAACAACACCGAATTATTCTGGTGGTACTCCTGAAAGAATTAGCAATTTAGCTGTAGGTTATGATACGCCTGCGGGCAATCCTACTGGAGTTGTATTTCTTCACTCTAATACAGCACCGGGGAGTCAAATTTATAAAAATACGGTAGCTGTAGCTGGTGCAACAATTCCAAGTCCAACTGGAAATAATGTTGGCGGTATTGGAACTAATAATGTACCAAAAGCAGATGGGAATCCTTCGGGTTTATCCTATGGATTTAGTGCAACGACTAAGGATTTGTATCAGATATATCCTACATCTGCTGACTTAGGCGCTGTTACAGCTCCCGCAAGTGACGCGATTTGGAATAACACAGGTGGTAACACATCGACTATATGGGCAACAGATACTTTTTTTGATTATCAGAACTTTATATATGTTATTGTTCAAAATACTAATGGTACTACTGTTACAAGATATTTGTACAAAGTTGATCCAACCACAAGAGTTGCAACAAGAGTAGTACAATTAACAGGTCCGGTGGGAACCTATAGTGGTAACAACACCGTTAGTACTAATACGACGGCGGGAAATGTCAGAGGGCTTGCATATTTAAATGGATTGGTTTATGCTGTTTCTGTAAATGGAGATCCGGGCACTGAATTAGCGGTTTATAATATCAATATTTCGACGGGTGCCTCTACATATATTAGGACATATACCGGGATAACCGGTGGATTATGGGCAACAAATCAGGATTTGGCCTCGGTTCCGTATTATATACCTTTTATTTTTAATTGCGGGGGTGCAACTATACAGGAAACTACTCCTTTTGTTGCTGGTGTAAGTTCTACGAAAACTCTTAGAGTACCGATTTCTACAGTTTATGGTCCGGGAACTTATAGAATAAATATTTCCGGGACAGATTTTGCGACTAGCTTCACCGATGTCACAATAACTTCTACAACAACCTATATAGATATTCCGGTAACTTATAATGGCACCGGTTCAAGTGGAACGAGAACACTTACTTATAATATCAATGGAAGTACAACTTCATGTAACTTTAATGCTGTTATTGAACGTGATCTTGATGGCGATGGTATCCCGGATATATTGGATTTGGATTCTGATAATGACGGTATTCTGGATATTTTCGAATGTCCGGAAAGTGTTGTAGATGTTAATTATAGTGTTGCGGACGGTAATACTTATACTTTTAACGCACCAGCAGCAGATTTAGGTTTTATTTTCGATGTCTATACACTTGATAATTCATTTAATTTAAATATTAATGGTGTTAATCTTTCAACTTCCAAACTGGAGTTTCAGCCGGATCAGACTGATAACGTAAGATTTGTCGATGGAGCAACTTACGGTAACGGGACTGTTCCTCAAATTTATAACATGACAGGAAATGCTACTAATCCGCTTGTTAGAATTATTATTCATAAGAACGGCTCTGTGAGTATGTATGGAAGTAAAACAGGAGGAGGGCAGCTTTTTCCTTTACAATTGTACAATGGAAATACTTTTAATACTATCACTTGGAACAGAACAGGGGCTAACTCTATTGTTTTAAGTCAATTGGTTGTGGGTCCGACATATATTTCAGGCCGGGGAAATGGTGTTAAAAATGGGTTCTGCGATCCTGATTCAGATGGGATTTCTAATCAATTTGATGTAGACAGTGATGGTGATGGTTGTCCTGATGCAATCGAAGGGAGTGAAGCTGTTCGTTATGATCAGGTTCATCGATTAACATTGCCGAATACTGATGCAAACTATCCTTATCGTGGTCAAATTAAAACTACTTATAATGGTGTAACTAGAGGAACACCAGCACAGATTATAAGTACTTCGGCTTCCGCTAGCGGAGTGCCACAATTGGTTAATTATGCAGGTTTTAACCTTAATTCTACTACAAACCCTTCTAATCTTGCAGGTATTGTTGATAATACGGATGGGACATCAGATATAGGTCAGGGTATAGGTACCTCGCAAAATGCAACAGCTACGGATGCTGATTGTGCAAGATGTTTCCGTCCGGCAAATACTGTTGGAACAATATTGCCAACTACCCACGGAATTACGGCTCTTTCCAGAGCAGGGGGGAATACTGGGGACTGGCCAATCAAAGTGAACGGTGCTTATACAGTTTTAGATGCAAAAACAAAAGGTTTTGTAATTAACAGAGTCCCGACATCTGCGCTTAGCTCAATTACGCCTGTGGTCGGAATGTTGGTGTATGATACCACCGCTAACTGTCTCAAGATGTATGATGGAACAGGGTGGTTCTGTTATACAAAACAAACTTGTAACGATTTTAACCAATAGAAAATATGAAAACATATATAATATCATTAATAATATTGATATCAGGGATTAGTTTTGCTCAGGTCACGATCGGAAAATCAAGTCCTTATACTGCAACTAATACAACAGTGTCTTTAGAATTTGGAAATGCTGCAGGTGGCGCAAGAGGTATTGTTTTACCATGGGTAACAGCAGCTGCGAATGTAATATCTGCGGTTCCCGGTACTTTGATTTTTGACAGTAATGATCAGAAAGTTAAATTTGGGACATCAGCGACATCTGATGCAACAACAGTAGCTAGCTGGACGGATTTGTCTGCGGGTGCATATACGCCAGCTACAGCTAATATTCCTGATTCCAATGCTGAAAATTCTTCAGCTAAAACTCTAATCGGTGGAAATCCTGCGACGGATACAACTCCCGGGATATTAGTTTTAGGAGATGCCAATAAGGCGATGATCTTACCAAGAGTTAATTCTTATACCGACATCGTTAATCCTACTGCAGAAATGATAGTGTATGTTACAGGAACAACACCTCAGCAATTGGCTGTTTATAACGGCAGAGAATGGTCTTTTTGGACTAAGCCATAACAATTTTCTAAATTCAAGTGCTAAACCATTTCTTTATGAAGTGGTTTTTTTGTATATATAAATTTTTTTGTGTAAATTTGCAATTCTTTTGGCGCTAATAATTTATATACTGTGATCATTTTAACTCTTTCATTTTTTGTGGAAGGGAATTTCTTGTTTATACATATTAATTCCGCCTTTAGAAAATAAAAATATTTTGCATTACTCCGTGAAAAGATATACCGGCGTTGCAGTTAGAAATTAGAATCAAGAACAAAGAATCAAGAATCAAGACTTCTTCTGATAGCGCCAAATATCACTGGTCTTTTCTCTTTTCTCTTTTCTCTTTATTTGGTTTCTGATATTTTTTTTAAACAAAATATTTTTTAACCCTTTTTTCTTATAATTTTATGAGTAAAACACAGGCCACTCCTAAAGTTCAAGGTAATGAAAGAATCAACTTTTCATCTGCGAAAGGTAGAATCGAAACACCGGACTTTCTGGATATCCAAATTCAGTCTTTCAAGGAGTTTTTCCAGCTAGACACGCTTCCTGAGCAACGTTTGAAAGAATCTCTTTACAAAACGTTTCAGGAGAATTTTCCAATTACAGATTCTAGAAACCAGTTTGTACTTGAGTTTTTAGATTATCTTGTAGACTCTCCACGTTACTCTATTGATGAGTGCGTAGAACGAGGATTGACTTATTCAGTTCCTCTAAAAGCAAGGCTTAAATTATATTGTACAGACCCTGAACACGAGGATTTCCAAACTGTGGTTCAGGATGTTTATTTAGGTCCGGTTCCTTATATGACTCCTAGTGGATCTTTCATCATCAATGGTGCTGAAAGGGTAATCGTAACACAGTTGCACCGTTCACCGGGTGTATTCTTTGGACAAACTTATCACGCTAACGGAACTAAACTTTATTATTCAAGAATTATCCCTTTCAAAGGATCTTGGATGGAATTTACAACAGATATCAACAGCGTAATGTACGCGTATATCGACCGTAAGAAAAAATTACCTTTAACAACATTACTTAGAGCTATCGGCTACGAGTCTGATAAAGAAATTCTTCAGATTTTTGACTTGGCAGAAGAAGTGAAAGTTTCAAAAGCTGCTCTTAAAAAAGTAGAGGGTAGAACTTTGGCTGCGAGAGTATTGAACACTTGGTTCGAGGATTTCGTGGACGAGGATACAGGTGAAGTAGTTTCTATCGAAAGAAATGAAATCATCTTGGATAGAGAAACTATTCTTGAAAAAGAACATCTTGATGTTATTTTGGATTCCGGAGTTAAATCAATTTTGATTCATAAAGAAAATTCTAACGAATTCTCTATCATCCAAAATACATTACAAAAAGACCCTACTAACTCTGAAAAAGAGGCGGTAGAATATATTTACCGTCAGTTAAGAAACGCTGATGCTCCGGATGAGGAAACTGCAAGAGGAATTATTGAAAAATTATTCTTCTCAGAGCAGAGATATTCATTGGGAGAAGTTGGTCGTTACAGATTAAACAAAAAATTAGGTCTTAATATTTCTGAAGACAATCAAGTCCTGACGAAAGAAGATATCATCTCAATCGTAAAACACTTGATCGAATTAGTAAATTCTAAGGCTGAGGTTGATGATATTGACCACCTTTCTAACAGAAGAATTAAAACTGTTGGAGAGCAATTATCAGGACAGTTTGGTGTAGGTCTTTCAAGAATTGCAAGAACAATCAAGGAAAGAATGAACGTTAGAGATAACGAAATCTTTACACCGCTTGATCTTGTTAATGCTAAGACTTTAACATCTGTAATCAACTCGTTCTTCGGAACTAACCAGCTTTCTCAATTCATGGATCAAACCAACCCGTTGTCAGAAATCACGCACAAGCGTAGACTTTCTGCACTAGGACCAGGAGGTTTATCAAGAGAAAGAGCAGGTTTCGAGGTTCGTGACGTTCACCATACACACTATGGACGTATCTGTCCGATTGAAACTCCAGAAGGACCAAACATCGGTTTGATCTCTTCTTTGGGTATGTATGCGAAAATCAATACTCTTGGTTTTATCGAAACACCTTATAGAAAAGTTGAAAACGGTAAAGTAGATCTTAATACACAACCTATTTATCTTAACGCAGAAGACGAGGAATATAAAGTAATTGCTCAGGCAAACGTTGATATGAACGATGATGGATCTATCAATACAGACAGAGTTATCGCTCGTTTAGATGGAGATTATCCGGTTGTGGAACCTCAGCAAGTAGATCTTATTGATGTTGCGCCAAACCAGATTTCCGGTATCTCTGCATCATTGATTCCTTTCCTGGAGCATGATGATGCGAACCGTGCATTGATGGGATCTAACATGATGCGTCAGGCTGTTCCGTTGTTGAAACCTCAAGCGCCAATCGTTGGTACTGGTTTGGAAAAACAAGTAGCAAAAGATTCTAGAATATTAATCAATGCAGAAGGAAACGGTGTTGTAGAATATGTAGATGCAGAGAGGATTGTAATTAAGTACGAAAGAAGCGAAGAAGATGATTTGGTTAACTTCGATTCTGCAACTAAAACATATAAACTTACTAAGTTCAGAAAGACTAACCAAAGTACAACCATCACGCTTAGACCTAATGTAAGAGTTGGTGATACAGTTGAAAAAGGACAAGTTCTTTGCGACGGTTATGCAACTGAGAACGGAGAATTGGCTCTTGGTAGAAACTTGGTAGTTGCGTTCATGCCTTGGAAAGGTTACAACTTTGAGGATGCGATTGTAATCAATGAAAAAGTTGTTCGTGAGGATTGGTTTACTTCAATCCACGTGGATGAATATTCATTAGAAGTTCGTGATACCAAATTAGGTATGGAAGAATTGACAGCTGATATTCCTAACGTTTCTGAAGAAGCTACGAAAGATCTTGACGAGAACGGTATGATCCGTATCGGAGCAGAGGTTAAGCCTGGTGATATACTTATCGGTAAGATTACTCCAAAAGGTGAATCTGATCCAACACCGGAAGAAAAACTTCTTAGAGCAATCTTCGGAGATAAAGCTGGTGATGTAAAAGATGCTTCATTGAAGGCAGATTCTTCTCTTAGAGGAGTTGTTATCAACAAAAAATTGTTCTCTAGAAATATCAAAGACAAAAAGAAAAGAAGCGAAGAGAAAATTAAACTTGAAGAAATCGAAAATACTTACAAAGCTAAATTCGATGATTTGAGAAATGTTCTAATTGATAAACTTAATACTTTAGTTTCTGGTAAAACTTCTCAAGGTGTGAAAAATGACTTGGAAGAGGAAGTTATCGGAAAAGGGACTAAGTTTACATTGAAACTTCTTCAGTCTGTTGAAGATTATGTAAATATTAGTGGTTCTGATTGGACTGTTGATGCTGATAAAAACGAATGGATCAAACAATTGATTCATAATTATAAAATCAAATATAATGATCTTTCGGGAGTTAAAAACCGTGAGAAATTTGCATTGTCTATTGGAGATGAACTACCTGCAGGTATCATCAAACTAGCTAAAGTTTACATCGCTAAGAAACGTAAACTGAATGTTGGTGATAAAATGGCGGGTCGTCACGGTAACAAAGGTATCGTTTCAAGAATCGTACGTGAAGAAGATATGCCATTCCTGGAAGATGGAACACCTGTAGATATCGTATTGAATCCACTTGGTGTACCTTCTCGTATGAACATTGGACAGATCTATGAAACTGTTCTTGGATGGGCTGGTAAGCAGTTAGGGTTGAAATTCGCTACACCAATCTTTGATGGAGCAGAATTGGATCAAATCACTGAGTACACTGAGAAAGCTGGTCTACCTAAATTTGGAAATACACACCTTTATGACGGAGGTACAGGCGAGAGATTTACTCAACCTGCAACTGTTGGTGTGATTTATATGTTGAAGTTAGGACACATGGTAGATGATAAGATGCACGCACGTTCTATCGGACCATACTCATTGATTACGCAACAGCCTTTAGGAGGTAAAGCGCAATTTGGAGGTCAGAGATTTGGAGAGATGGAGGTTTGGGCTCTTGAAGCATTTGGAGCGTCTAACATTCTAAGAGAAATCTTGACTGTGAAGTCGGATGACGTGATTGGTAGAGCAAAAACTTATGAAGCGATTGCGAAAGGTGAAGCAATGCCAGAACCTGGTATTCCGGAATCTTTCAACGTATTACTTCACGAGTTACAAGGTCTTGGACTTGATGTAAGACTTGAAGAGTAATTTTAAATTTTAAATTGTTTTGAATGTTACATTCAAAGCATTAATCTAAAATCTAAACTCTAAAATTTAAATTCTAACAAATGTCAAATAAAAATAAAACTAGTCGATTTAATAAAATCACTATTGGTTTAGCTTCACCGGAATCTATTCTTCAGGAATCGAGAGGAGAAGTTCTTAAACCAGAAACGATCAACTATCGTACGCACAAACCGGAAAGAGACGGATTGTTCTGCGAAAAGATCTTCGGACCCGTAAAAGACTACGAGTGTGCTTGTGGAAAATACAAAAGAATCCGTTACAAAGGAATTGTTTGTGATCGTTGTGGAGTAGAAGTTACCGAGAAAAAAGTACGTAGAGAGAGAATCGGACACATTGGTTTGGTTGTTCCTGTGGCGCACATCTGGTATTTCCGTTCTTTGCCGAACAAAATAGGTTATCTATTAGGTATCCCGTCCAAGAAATTGGATATGATTATCTATTATGAGAGATATGTTGTTATTCAGCAAGGTATTGCTAAGAAAGCGGATGGTTCTGATTTCGAAGATAAAGAATTCCTTACAGAAGAAGAATATCTGGATGTTTTGGAAACTCTTCCTATCGAGAATCAATATCTTGATGACTCTGATCCGAATAAATTCGTTGCGAAAATGGGAGCAGAAGCTGTTGAAGAATTGTTGAAGAGAATCGATCTTGATTCTTTATCATTCGATCTAAGACACAAAGCTCACAACGAATCTTCTAAACAAAGAAGAACAGAAGCTCTTAAGAGACTGAATGTTGTAGAGGCGCTTAGAGCAGCTAATACAAGAATGATCAACCGTCCGGAATGGATGATTATGAGAGTTCTTCCTATCATACCACCAGAGCTAAGACCATTAGTTCCATTGGATGGAGGACGTTTTGCAACTTCTGACCTTAATGACCTTTATAGAAGAGTTATTATCAGAAATAACCGTTTGAAGAGATTATTGGAGATCAAAGCTCCGGAAGTAATCTTGAGAAACGAGAAGCGTATGCTTCAGGAATCAGTAGATTCATTATTTGATAATACAAGAAAATCTTCTGCTGTTAAGTCGGAATCAAACCGACCATTGAAATCTCTTTCTGATTCATTGAAAGGTAAGCAAGGTCGTTTCCGTCAGAACTTATTAGGAAAAAGGGTAGATTACTCAGCTCGTTCGGTTATTGTTGTAGGTCCTAGCTTACAACTACACGAGTGTGGTCTTCCAAAAGATATGGCTGCAGAACTTTACAAACCGTTTATCATTAGAAAACTAATTGAGAGAGGAATTGTAAAAACTGTAAAATCAGCTAAGAGAATCATCGACAGAAAAGAGCCTGTAGTTTATGATATCTTGGAAAATGTGATGAAAGGTCACCCGGTTCTTCTGAACAGAGCACCTACACTTCACAGATTGGGTATCCAAGCATTCCAGCCTAAAATGATCGAAGGTAAAGCAATCCAACTACACCCATTGGTAACAACGGCTTTCAACGCCGATTTCGATGGTGACCAGATGGCGGTTCACTTACCATTAGGACCAGAGGCAATCCTTGAAGCTCAGTTATTGATGTTAGGTTCTCAGAATATCTTGAACCCGGCAAACGGTTCTCCAATTACCGTACCTTCTCAGGACATGGTTTTGGGTCTATATTTTATGACCAAAGAAGCTCATTCTACTGAGGATTACAAAGTAAAAGGTGAAGGTTTAGCATTCTATTCTCCGGAAGAGGTAGAGATTGCTTATGCAGAAGGACAAGTTTCTCTTAATGCAAAAGTAAGATGTCGTCTTCCAATCAAAGAGAACGGAGAAATCGTAACTAAATTAACAAACACAACTGTTGGTAGAATCTTGTTTAACCAGATTGTACCGGTACAAGTTGGATATGTAGATGAATTATTGACTAAGAAATCTCTTAGAAATGTAATTGGTCAGATCCTTGCGGATACAGATTTCCCAACTACAGTTAAGTTCTTGGATGACATGAAAAACCTTGGATATGCAAACGCATTCAAAGGAGGTCTTTCATTTAGTCTTGGAGATATCGTAATCCCTGCTGAGAAGAAGGGAATGATCGCTCAGTCTATTGAGACAGTAGATGAGATCAAGGCTAACTATAATATGGGGCTTATTACAGATACGGAGCGTTATAATCAGGTAATCGACGTTTGGACTAATACCAATGCTAGTCTTACGGAGATGATTATGAGCAGAATGAAAACCGATCAAGGTGGATTCAACTCTGTATTTATGATGCTTGACTCTGGAGCAAGGGGTTCTAAGGAGCAGATTCGTCAGTTATCAGGGATGAGAGGTTTGATGGCAAAACCGCAAAAAGCAGGTTCTGTTGGAGCGGAAATTATCGAAAACCCGATTCTTGCAAACTTTAAAGAAGGTCTTTCCATCTTAGAATACTTTATCTCTACTCACGGTGCTCGTAAGGGACTTGCGGATACCGCTCTTAAAACTGCCGATGCAGGTTACTTAACTAGAAGATTGGTAGATGTTGCACAAGATGTTATCATTACAGAAGACGATTGTGGAACATTGAGAGGTACAGAAGTTACTGCACTTAAGAAAAATGATGATATCGTAGAAAGAATCTCTGACAGAATTCTTGGTAGAGTTTCTCTTCATAATATCTACCATCCGGAAACTGATGAATTGCTGGCTAACGCTGACGAATTAATCGTTGAAGCTGTTGCTAAGCAAATCGAGGAAGCTGGAATCGAAGCTGTTGAAGTTCGTTCTCCATTAACTTGTGAGGCTAAAAAAGGTATCTGTGCTAAATGTTACGGACGTAACCTTGCAACAGGTAAAGGAATCCACATGGGAGAAGCTGTTGGTGTAATCGCTGCACAGTCTATTGGTGAACCAGGAACTCAGTTAACATTGAGAACTTTCCACCAAGGGGGTACTGCAGGTAACATCTCAGAAAACCCAAGTATTGTTGCAAAACGTGACGGTATTGTTGAGATGGATGAAGTTAGAACTATTAAGTCTGAAGATGAAGAAGGAAATTCAGCAGATATCGTTGTTTCCCGTTCAACAGAATTTAGATTAGTAGCTGATAACGAAGCTAGAACACCAATAATGGTGGCTAACGTTCCTTATGGATCCGTATTGTCTGTATCTCCGGGTGATAAAGTGAAAAAAGGAGATCTTATTGCAAAATGGGATCCTTATAACGCAGTTATTATTGCGGAAACTTCTGGTAAGGTAGAGTACGAGGATATTATCCAAGGTATCTCTTTCCAATTGGAAATTGACGAACAAACAGGATTCGAAGAGAAAGTAATCTCTGAATCCAGAAATAAAAAGGCTGTACCTACTTTGAAAGTGGTAGATTCTAAAGGTGTTGAGCAAAAAGCTTATAACTTACCGGTAGGAGCTCACTTGATGGTAAATGATGGTGAAAAAATTAAGGCTGGTAAAGTCCTTATCAAAATCCCAAGAAAATCTGCAAAAGCAGGGGATATCACCGGAGGTCTTCCAAGAGTTACCGAATTATTCGAAGCAAGAAATCCATCTAACCCGGCTGTTGTTACAGAAATTGATGGTGTAGTTTCTTATGGTAAAATCAAGAGAGGTAACCGTGAATTAATTGTTGAAGCTAAAACCGGAGAGATTAAGAAATATCTTGTGAAATTATCTAACCAGATTTTGGTACAGGAGAATGACTTCGTTTATGCTGGTAATCCACTTTCTGATGGATCTATCACTCCAGACGATATCTTGAGAATCAAAGGACCAACTGCGGTTCAGGAATATCTTGTAAATGAGATTCAGGAAGTTTACCGTCTTCAGGGAGTAAAAATCGACGATAAGCACTTCGAAATCATCGTAAGACAGATGATGACCAAAGTATCAATCGTTGATGGAGGTGATACTCAGTTCCTTGAAGGTGCTTTGGAGCACAAGTACGATTTCTTGGAAGAGAACAACAGAGTTTTCGGACTGAAAGTTGTTACAGAACCGGGTGATTCTAAAGTATTCCAACCAGGACAGATGATTACTGCTAGAGAACTTAGAGATGAGAATTCGAAGTTGAAACGTGAAGACCAAGCTTTAGTACAAGTTAGAGAAGCGCTTCCTGCAACTGCAACACCTGTATTACAAGGTATTACAAGAGCGGCGTTACAGACTAAGTCATTTATGTCTGCAGCATCATTCCAGGAAACGACTAAGGTTCTTAACGAAGCTGCGGTTTCTGGTAAGATCGACTTCTTGAGTGGTCTGAAAGAAAATGTAATTGTAGGACACAGAATTCCTGCAGGTACAGGTCTTAAAGATTATCAGAACGTGATCGTAGGCTCTAGAAAAGAATTCGAAGATATTAACTAAAAAAACTATTATAGATTATGAATTTAAATTTTAAATGATTTATATTCGTAATCTATAATTTTAATCAAAATAATTAAACAAAAAGATGGACAATAATCAAAACCAAGATCCAAACAACATTAACATCGAACTTAATGAAGTTGTAGCAGCAGGAGTTTATGTGAACTTAGCTTTAGTAAACCATTCACCTTCAGAATTCGTATTGGATTTCATCCAATTGATGCCGGGTGTACAACAAGCGAAAGTAAGATCTAGAGTTATCGTAGCACCTCTTCACGCAAAAAGAGTTTTAGCTGCACTTCAACAAAATGTTGCTAATTATGAGCAGCAGTTTGGTGAAATCAAAGAAGTTGAACCTTTCGTATTAGGAGGTAACAACGTTCAGGCTTAAGATATTTCTCTTAATATAACTATCCCGATTCTTCAAAGAGTCGGGATTTTTTATTTTAGGATTAATGTTTTCTTAATCCTGTTTTCTTTTATTAAAAAAACACAGAAAGTACCTTTGTCAAAAGTTTTTTCTAATGAAAAGGATATTGTCATTTTGCCTGTTAGTTTCATCATTATTAATATTGGCTCAAAAGGAAATTGCAGATACGGCTCAAGTTGTTATTCCCAATCGATTCAATGATACTGAAGCTATGCAGAAACCTTATGTGATAATGATCTCTGCTGATGGTTTCCGATATGACTATGCTAAGAAATATAAAGCCGAGAATCTTTTGAAATATTCAAACCAAGGTGTCCGGGCAAAAGCAATGATTCCGAGTTATCCGAGTATAACTTTTCCTAATCATTGGAGCCTGATTACGGGATTATATCCTTCTCATCACGGTTTGATTGACAACTTTTTCTACGATTACAAAAGAAAAGAATCTTACGTGATGAGTAAGAAAGATAATGCGGAAGATGGAAGTTGGTATGGCGGAATCCCTTTGTGGAGTTTAGCAGAAAAACAAAATATGATTTCAGCTTCTTTGCAATGGGTTGGTTCAGCAAGTGATGCGGGAGGAATTAGACCGACTTATTATTTCCATTATCACGAGAAATTTTCACCTTCGGAAAAGGTAAATAAAGTTATCGATTGGTTAAAGCTTCCAGAAGATAAAAGACCGCACTTTATATCTTTATATTTTCCTGAAGTAGATGGAGCAGGGCATCATTTCGGGCCAGAAGCAAAAGAGACAGAAACGGCTGTTCATTTGATTGATGACGCCATTGGAGAATTAGTTCAAAAAGTGAATGATTTAGGTTTAGAGAATGTTAACTTTATTTTTGTTTCAGACCACGGAATGATACAAGTTGACGGAGGAAATCCTCTCGAGATTCCCGAAATGTTATTTGATAAAAACAAATTCGATTATTATAATTCTCAGACATTGTTAAGAGTTTATGTCAAAAATCCGGATGAAGTTAAGAAAGTATATAAAGAACTGAAAGCCAATAAAACTAATGATTACGAATCCTATCTAGATAAAAAGTTACCTAGATATCTTCACTTTGCTACAAAAGATGACAAGTATAACAGAATTGGACAGATTCTGTTAGTTCCAAAAGCTCCGAAAATATTTTTAGAACAAGGAAGAAAAGTATCAGTTGGAAAACACGGTTACAACCCAAGAATTGTCCCTGAAATGAAATCAACCTTCTTCGCTTGGGGAACCGAATTTAAAAATAATATTGTCATTGAGGAATTTGAAAACATTAATGTTTATCCTTTAGTAGCTAAAATTTTAGACTTAAAAATAGCACAGCCAATCGATGGGAAATTGAAAGTTTTAAAACCAGCTTTAAAAAAGGAAAAATAAATTTATTAGTTTTTTATCAAGAACCGAAAATTCCCAAAATATTATAAATAAAAGGTTGAATCTATTTAGAGTAGCTCATAACTAGCTTCGAGACAATCATTGACGCCAGAATATTCCCCACGGAATTGAGAACGGTTGCCAAAGGGTCAACCAAAGTCCCGATAATGATAACCGCCGGAACCACATCAGGCGGGATTTTGTAAACCGAAATCATCAGCATTTCCCCAATGTAACCGCCATTCGGGATTCCGCCAGCAACGGCACTTACGAAAACAGTGATTCCCAAAGCCATTATCAGATTCATTGGTTCAAAGAAATTCCATCCAAGTAACTGAAAAGCGACATAAATCTTGATAATCGACGAAATAGAGGAGCCGTTTTTGTGAATGGTTGTTCCAATTGGAATCACAACATTGGCGATAGAGGCGGGGACACCCATTCTCTTGGCAGATTCTATAGCGACTGGCATTGTCGCTAAACTGCTGCACGTGCTGATGGCGGTTGCAGTTGGTAAAAGACTTTCTTTCCAAAAAGCTTTTACACCATTTCCTGATTTCCAAATGAAAGCATAAAGACTGAAAAATACAATAAAATAAATAGTTCCTGCGATGTAATATAAGCCCAAAGGTTTGGCGTAAAATCCAAAAAGCTGAGGTCCGATGGTGCCGACCTGGTATGCGAAATAAGCGCCTAATCCAATTGGTGCGGCTTTCATTATCAGTAACAACAGCTGTTTCATTACTTCGTTTCCGGAAAGGATAAAATTTTGGAATAATTTTCCATTCTCTCCTGACTTTCTGATGGAAATCCCAACTAAAAAAGAGAAGACTAGTAAAGCAAGCATATTCTGTCTCGAAAACAAATGATAAAACTCGCTGACTGTGAAGAATCCGACAATCTGGTCATTAATATCGGCATTATTCTGAAGATGTTCAGAAATGTTTTCACTAATATTTTTAGAGGTTTCAGTAGGGAAAAAATAAACCATTATAATACAAAACGTGGCGGAAATCAATATGAAGCTCAGGAAGGTCAGAGCCATTGTTCCGATGATTTTGCCCAGTTGATTTTGCTGTTCAATTCCCGAGATAGCGGAAACAATTGCAAAAAATACCAATGGAATAACTGTTACAAACAACAGATTCAGGAAAATATCACCAATCGGTTTCAGGTAAGTCACAAAATGTGGTGCGAAAATCCCGACAAGACTCCCAATGAAAATCCCGATGAGAAGCAGAATTATGTTGCTGTAGTTATTCCAGAAAGATGATTTCATTCCTCAATTTTAATCAAAGATAATTAATTCTTAACCACAAATTGCAGATTCGACAAAGTCAAAGATTATAAAATATAAAAGCTTAAATAACATCCAATTTGTCATTCTGTGGAAATCCAGAAGGTTGAGATTGACTTCGTCGAACCACTTCGTTAGGTTTCCTACGGAATGACAAAGCAATGTTTTATTATTGAATTTAATATATGTGTAATGAAAAATTTCCGAGATTTGTCTCTATGAAAACAGCGGTTCTAATTACTATCGGTGACGAAATCCTTTCGGGAAATACCGTCGATACCAACTCCAATTTTATTGCGACACAGCTTAAGGAAATCGGGATAAAAGTGCTTTCTATTTTTACAATTCCTGATGAGGAACAAGCAATTATTTCGACTTTGGGAAAGGCTTTCGAAATAGCGGATGTGGTTTTCACAACCGGCGGATTGGGACCTACAAAAGATGATATTACAAAAAAAGCTTACGCTGAGTTCTTCGATGATGAAATGATTTTTTCAGACGAAATCTATGAACATCTCAGAGCCTATCTCGAAAAAAGAAAACGACTTTGGATTTTGGAGCATAACAGAGACCAAGCAATGGTTCTGTCTAAGGCTAAGATTTTTCTCAATTATTTTGGAACTGCTCCTTGTATGATTTTAGAAAAGAATGGAACTTATTGTTTTAGCCTGCCGGGTGTTCCTTATGAGGTAAAACCTTTGGTGAAAGACCAGATTATTCCTTTCTTAAAACAAAAATTATCGCTGGACCATATCGTAACCAGGATTGTTTCGGTGGTTGATATTCCGGAAAGTATTTTGTCAGAAACCATTGAAGAATGGGAATTGGCTTTACCAAAACATATTAGCTTGTCTTATTTACCGGTCGGAACAAGAGTCAAATTGAGATTGACCGCTACGGGAAATTCCCGTGAATTGCTAAATGCGGAACTGGAAAACGAAATCACAAAATTATTTCCTCTGATTGGAGAAAACATTATCGCAACACAGGAAGATAAAATCGAGAAAATCCTTGGAGAATTATTGACGGATAAAAAGCTGACAATCTCAATTGCAGAAAGTTGTACCAGTGGCGAATTGGCTCATTTGATTACTTCAGTCCCGGGAAGTTCGAATTATTTCTTGGGAAGTGTCGTGACTTACGCCACACAGAAGAAAATCGAACTCCTGAATGTCAATCCAAAGATAATTGAAGAATTCACGGTTGTGAGTGAAGAAGTAGCTTCTGAAATGGCTATTGGTTGTCAGAATTTATTTAAAACAGATATTGCAGTTTCTACAACCGGTGTTGCCGGTCCTTCCAAAGGCGAAGACGGTAAAGATGTCGGAACGGTTTTTTATACGATTAGAATTGATGATAAAGAAGTAACTTCCAAACTGTATCTGCCACATCTGGAAAGACTGGATTTTATGAATTTTGTCTCGCAGAAAGTAATCCAAGATATCGTTTCATTATTGATTAAGAAATAAAAAAAGACAGCTCCTTTGAGCTGTCTTTGTAGTTTTTGTGAACTCTTTGTGAACTCTTTGTTTAAGAATTATATTCTCCAATAAGAATCACTGGTTTAATTGTTTTTCCGGATTCTGAATCCTCAATCGCCTGATTGATATCTTCGAATTTATACTTCTTAATCAATTTATCAAAAGGGAATTGACCGTTAAGATACATCTCAACCATTTCGGGAATAAATTCTGTAGGAACGCTGTCTCCTTCAACAATTCCAATTAATTTTATACCTTTTAAGACATACGCATTCATCTCAACTTCCAATGGTTTTGTAGCAACACCTACGATTCCCATTTGTCCAAGAGATTTTAAATTAGCCAAAGTATTATTAATAACATCGTTACGACCAGTTGTATCGAAACCAAAATCAAAACCTTTTGGAGAAATGGCTTGTAAAGCTTCGATAACATTTTCGTTACGGCTGTTGATAACGTGAGTAGCTCCTAATTCTAATCCGAAATCTAAACGCTCCTGATTAATGTCAACCAACACGATTTGAGCAGCAGAACAAGCTTTTGCGGCTAATAATGCTGCTAATCCTACTGCTCCGGCTCCAGAAATCACAACTGTTTTTCCTGGGGAAACCTGCAGCGAATTGATAATTGCGCCAGCTCCTGTTTGGATTCCGCAGCCTAAGGGACCTAACAATTCCAACGGCGCTTTGTCGGAAACTTTGATTGCATTTCTTTTATTCGCAATGGCATAAGTTGCAAATGATGACTGCGAAAAGAAGTTGTCAAAAATGCCATCTTCATGATAATGGTGGCTATGTGAACCGTCTAAACGAGCACCTCCAAAATTTAATGCAGGGAAATTTTCGCAATAGGTTGGCTTACCATGTTGGCAGGTATAGCATTCTCCACAGAAACCAAATGTCAATACAACGTGGTCTCCGGGTTTAAGATTTGTAACACCTTCGCCAACTTTTTCTACAATACCAGCACCTTCATGTCCTAAAACAATAGGGAATGGAGTAGCACCAGTCTGCTGGTCTCTTGCAGCCATATCAGTATGACAGGTACCGGTTGCTACAATTTTTACTAATACTTCATCTGCTCTTGGTTCGTCAAGAGATATTTTTTCTAACTCAAATTTTCCACCTTTTTCTTTTACTAATGCGGCTGTTATTTCCATTTTTAATGATTTTTTATTTCATTAAATGTAAGAACAAATTGAAGAAAACTATTTGATATATGTTAAGAAAACCAGTTTTATTTCAAGATTTCTTTCAGGAATATCAATGTGTGGTTCCACGCACGTTTCGCCATTACTTCATTATAATCCGATGATTCCGGGCTTGTAAAAGTATGTTTGGAATTAGCATAAGTAATGATTTGGAAGTCTGTTTTTCCGGCTTTCAATTCTGCAATCAGATTGGTCATATCTTCAGGTTTCACGCTTTCGTCATCGGCAGGGTTTTCCACTAAAACTTTGGTTTTTATAGGAACATTTACTCTGTCATTTCCCTTAGACAATCCGCCGTGGATAGAAGCTACGCCTGCCACGGGAAATCCTGCT
>QFQW01000147.1 GCA_003248755.1 Chryseobacterium sp.
TCATTGAGTTTTCTGTAAAGAATAAACTCATTATTGCGCTGTTTACCATTGCGCTTATCCTTTTTGGAATTTATGAAACCACCAAACTTCCCATCGATGCACAGCCCGACATTACAAGTACTCAGGTTCAGATTATTACTGTTGCGCCTTCTTACGGCGCTGCAGATATCGAACGTCTCGTAACTTTTCCTATCGAGCAGGCAACCAGCAATATCAGTGGAATTACTCAAATCCGTAGTTTTTCACGTTTCGGATTATCATTGATTACCATTGTTTTTGATGATGATACCGACGTGTATTGGGCTCGTCAACAAGTTCAGGAACGCTTACAATTGGTTCAGGAAAACATTCCCGAAGGTATTGGAAAACCGGAATTAGGTCCTATTTCATCAGGTTTAGGTGAAATTTTTCAATATGTTATAAGAGCTAAGAAAGGTTATGAACATATTTATGACGAAACCGAACTGAGAATCATTCAGGATTGGGTAATTCGCCGACAATTATTAGGAACAAAAGGCGTTGCCGATGTCAGTAGTTTTGGAGGTAAATTAAAGCAGTACGAAATTGCTATCAATCCCAATCAGCTTCAGGCTTTTAATATCACCATTAATGATGTTTTTGATGCGCTTGAAAAAAACAATCAAAACACAGGTGGAGCTTATATCGAGAAGAAAGAAACCGTTCTTTTTATCCGTAGCGAAGGGCTTTTAGGAAGTGTAGAAGACATTGGGAATATTCAGGTTTCAAATACAAAAGAAGGAATTCCTGTTCATATTAAAGATGTTGCACAGGTGAAAATTGGTTTTGCAACGCGTTACGGAGCAATGACTTATAATGACAAAGGCGAAGTTTCCGGAGCAATCGTAATGATGCTGAAAGATGAAAATGCCAATGAAGTCGTTGGAAATATTAAAGAAAAATTAGAAAAAATTCAGGAATCTTTACCGGAAGGTGTTGTGATTGAACCGTTTTTGGACAGAGCCAAAATGGTAAATAATACGATTAGTACCGTAAAAACCAACTTAATGGAAGGTGCATTAATTGTCGTTTTCATCTTGGTTTTATTCCTCGGAAATTTCAGAGCGGGATTATTGGTTGCTTCCGTGATTCCTTTGGCCATGCTTTTTGCCATTATTATGATGAATATTTTCGGAGTCGGAGGAAACTTGATGAGTCTTGGAGCTTTAGATTTCGGATTGATTGTCGACGGAGCTGTAATTATTGTGGAAGCCGTTCTGCATCAATTAGCCCACAAAAAACATTTCGGAAAAGACAATATACTTTCAAAATCTGAAATGGACGGTCAAGTTTCCAGCTCAGCGACAAAAATGGTGAACAGCGCCGTTTTCGGACAAATCATTATTTTAATTGTTTACCTGCCGATTTTTACGCTTCAAGGGATTGAAGGAAAAATGTTCAAACCAATGGCGCAAACCGTTGCTTTTGCTTTGATTGGAGCGTTTTTATTGTCATTAACTTACATTCCGATGATGAGTTCTTTGGTATTGAGCCGAAAAAAAAAAACAAAAGATAATGTTTCCGACAGAGTGATGGTAAAAGTGGAAATCGGTCATCAGAAATTATTGATTAAAGCTCTAAAATTCAGAAAAACAATCATTGCAACAGTTATTGTTTTATTTGCAGGAGCGATTTTCGTGCTTTCAAAAATGGGTGGAGAATTTATTCCGTCTTTGGAAGAAGGCGATTTTGCAGTGGAGATGAGAATTCTTCAGGGAAGTAATATCGAAGAAACGAAAAAAGCGACAACTCAAGCTGCTAAGATTTTGTTAAAGCAATTTCCGGAAGTTCAAAAAGTCGTCATGAAAATCGGAAGTGGAGAAATCCCGACAGACCCTATGCCAATGGACGGTGGAGATATGATTGTTGTTTTAAAACCTAAAAAGGAATGGACTTCCGCACATTCGTTCCCCGAACTTTCAGATAAAATGAACGAAGCTTTACAAGTTATTCCTGGACTTACCGCAAGTTTCCAGTTTCCGGTTCAGATGCGTTTCAATGAGTTGATGACGGGGGCAAAACAGGATGTTGTCTGTAAAATTTATGGTGAAGATTTGGACAGTTTAGCGACTTATGCAAAAAAATTAGGTGGAATTATTTCAACTGTCAATGGCGCTCAGGATTTGTATTTGGAGCCTGTTGTCGGCGCTCCGCAAGTCGTGATTGATTATAATCGTGCGGAACTTTCTCGTTACAATATTTCCGTTGCAGAAATCAACAGAGTCATCAATATGGCTTTTGCAGGGCAAACTGCGGGTGCTTTGTACGAGGGCGAAAGAAAATTTGATATCGTTGTAAGAATGGATAATGAGCATAAAAAAGACATCTCAAGCATTCAAAATCTGTTGGTTCCAACTCCGAATGGAAAGCAAATTCCTTTGTCGCAACTGGCGAAGGTGGAATTAAAGGAAAGTCCGAATCAGATTCAACGAGAAAATACAAAACGTAGAATTGTCATTGGTTTTAACGTTCGTGGAAGAGACGTTCAGAGTATTGTGGAAGAGCTTCAGAAAAAGGTTAGCAAAGATTTGAAATTATCTGCAGGCTATACCATTTCTTATGGCGGCGCTTTTGAAAATTTAAATGAAGCCAAAGCAAGATTAGGAATTGCCGTCCCTATTTCTTTGGTAATGATTTTCTTATTGCTGTTCTTCGCATTTGGTTCTGTAAAACATAGTTTATTGATTTATACGGCAATTCCTTTGTCAGCAATTGGTGGAATTTACTTTTTAGCATTACGAGGAATGCCTTTCAGCATCAGTGCAGGAGTTGGATTTATAGCCCTTTTCGGAGTTGCTGTTTTAAACGGGATTGTATTGATTTCAGAATTCAACCGACTGAAAAAAGATGGGGTTACGAACTTAAGCCGAATTGTTTTGATGGGAACGAGAATCCGTCTTCGTCCTGTTCTGATGACCGCTTTTGTGGCTTCATTAGGATTTTTACCAATGGCAATCAGCAACGGAGCCGGCGCGGAAGTTCAGCGACCTTTGGCAACCGTGGTTATAGGAGGTTTGATGCTCGCAACACTTTTAACCCTGTTCGTTTTGCCGATTCTTTACGTCCTATTTGAACGAATTAGTAAAAAGAAAAAGTTTAATAAAAATCAAAAAAAAGTTTAAAAATATCTGGATGAAAAACTCAGGATTTAATCTGGTTTTTCTTCAATAAGACAAGCTTCAGATATAAAAAAGTTTTTAAAATCAATACAATGAAATTTTCAAACCATCATAAAAAACTGTCTGCATTATTATTTCTGATGTTTTTCGGAATAATGAATGCACAGGAAAATATTACCTACGAACAAGCTTTGGAACAAGCTTTTCAGCAAAATAGAACTTTAAAAAATTCAAAATTAATTTCTGAATATCAGGAAAAATTAAAAGCAAGTTATCTCGATATTCCGCAAACGGAAGTGAGTGCGCAAATCGGACAAATCAATGGGATTGAAACCGATAATTCATTCTCCATTTCCCAACGTTTCAGTTTTCCGACCGTTT
>QFQW01000046.1 GCA_003248755.1 Chryseobacterium sp.
AATGTGCTATTAGGTACAACTTATAAAACATCTTACTACGTAACAGGATTATCTGCTTCGACAACTTATAACTTCAAAGTTGAAGCAAAAGATGAAGCAGGAAACAAATCAGACTTTAGTAATATCGTTCCTGTTACAACACTAGCCACAGGTAACACTTATTGTACTTCTCAAGCTTCCAACACAAGTTTTATGAAGATACAAAATGTAAAACTTAATACCATTGACAATGCTAGCACAGGAAGCACTGGCTATGAAGATTTCTCTTATTTATCAACTGATGTTACAAAAGGCGAAACATACACTATTACTATCACTCCTCAATGGTCTGGCTCCATATATCCATTAAGATATAGATTATATGTAGATTACAATAACAATGGTGTATTTACAGATACCGGAGAAACCGCTTGGTCACAAAATACTGCTACAAATGCTGCTACAGTTTCCGGAACATTTACAATTCCAACTACAGCAACAACAGGCAGAGTCAGAATAAGAGTTCAGGCTGCTTATTCTCAATCACCAACATCTTGTTCTACTATCAATTATGGGCAAGTAGAAGACTATTCTCTTAATATACAAGATTTACTTGCTGTTTCTGATGTTAATGGTAACAATAAAGTTTCAATTTATCCTAATCCTGTAAAAGATGTCCTTAACATCAAATCTAGCGAAAGTGGAGAATCAACTTTCAACATTTACAATACAGCAGGACAATCTGTAGCAAATGGTAAATCTGTTGAAAATAAAATCAATGTTAATACACTTCCTACAGGAAATTACATTATCGAATTAGTGAATAAAAAAGGTGAGAAATCTACTCAGAAATTCATTAAAAAATAATTATAAGTTTCATTTGTAACAAAAAAGCTCCCGAATATGGGAGCTTTTATTTTTTCATTTAATTAAAAAAAATTTAATGCCCAGAATGACCATCTGGTCCGTGAGCATGGCCATGTGCCAACTCTTCCTCTGTTGCAGGACGCGTATTCAAGATTTCAACATCAAAGAACAAGCTTCTTCCTGCCATTGGATGGTTAAGATCTACAACAACTGCTTCTGGAGTCACTTCCAAAACCACAGCTTGAAAATTATTTCCCTGATTATCAGAAAGTGGTAAAACAGCCCCAACCGGTGGCAACTCTTGTCCCTGGAACATATCAATTGGTAATTGAGTAACGGCTTCCGGGTTTCTTTCTCCGTAACCTTCACTTGGTGCAATTTCGAAAGAAGTTTTATCTCCTACAGCAAGATTTTGAATTTCATCTTCGAATTTTGGAATCATCATTCCTACACCGTAAAGAAAAGTCATCGGGTTTTCTGCAGAAGTTTCTTCTACAAATACTTTTTCTCCATTTTCATCATTAGTGTGCAGAACATATTTTAAAGTCACTACATTGTTTTTTTCTAATGCCATTGTTTATGATTTAATTTTAAAAATAATTTTCAGAACATCATTTCCGATGTAGCCAACAAAAATAAGCTTTTGAAATTTAAGAGTAGAATATTTAAAATAAAACTTCTTTTTGATATTTTCTTTTTGGGAATTTTTCTTGAACTTAGCAGAATGGCAAAACTCAAAACTCAATATTTCTGTCAAAATTGTGGTGCACAATATTCTCAATGGCACGGGCAATGCAAAACCTGTGGAGAATGGAACACTCTTGTGGAAGAGATTGTAGAAAAATCCACAAAATCTGTTGCTCCAAAATCAAAATCTTCTATCATCAATATCATTGAAGTTGAAACCAACGAAGAACCAAGAATCAAAACACCTTCCGAAGAACTAGATCGTGTTTTGGGCGGTGGAATTGTTTTAGGTTCCGTAACGCTGATTGGAGGAGAGCCGGGAATAGGAAAATCTACACTGCTTCTTCAGTTAGCCTTAAAAATGAAGAAAAAAATTCTTTATGTTTCCGGTGAAGAAAGTGCATCCCAAATCAAAATGAGAGCGGACAGATTAGCCGAAGTTAAAAATCCAAACTGTTTTCTTTTCACAGAAACATCGGTTGAAAAAATACTGCACGAGGCTAAAAAACTCCAGCCAGATTTTATGATTATCGATTCTATTCAGACTTTGCAATCGCAATTAATAGAAAGTTCACCAGGAACCGTTTCTCAAATCCGAGAATGTTCCAACGAAATTATCAAATTTGCTAAAGAAAATAATATTCCGGTTTTTCTAGTTGGGCATATTACCAAAGATGGACAAATTGCTGGTCCAAAAGTTTTGGAACATATGGTTGATGTTGTTCTTAATTTTGATGGCGACAGAAATCATCTTTTCCGATTATTGAGAGCCAATAAAAACCGTTTTGGTTCCACATCGGAAATTGGAATTTATGAGATGATTGCTCAAGGTCTGAAAGAAATTAAAAATCCATCCGAAATCCTTATCACAAAAAAATCAGAAGAACTTTCCGGAAACTCTGTTGCTGTCACTCTCGAAGGAAACAGACCGATGTTGCTGGAAATTCAGGCTTTGGTATCCACTGCTGTTTATGGAACGCCACAAAGAAGTTCGACAGGGTTTGATTCCAAAAGATTGAATATGCTTTTGGCGGTTTTGGAAAAAAGAGCAGGTTTTCAATTGGGAGCAAAAGATGTTTTCCTTAATATCACTGGTGGAATCAAGACCGATGATCCGGCTCTAGACTTAGCCGTTGTAGCTTCAATTTTATCAAGTAATGAAGATATTGCCATTTCCGAACATTACTGTTTTGCTGGTGAGATTGGGTTGAGTGGGGAAATCCGTCCTGTCGCGCAAGCCGAACAAAGAATAACAGAAGCTGAAAAATTAGGCTATGAGAAAATCTTCATTTCTAAATTGAATAAACTTCCGAAAAGAAAATTTGGAATTAAAATAGAAGAAATAAGCAAGATTGAAGATTTTGTAGAATTGCTTTTTTAATTTTTTGTGGTTAATAATTCGTAAATTCACTTGATGAACTATCTAGCCCACTCTATTCTATCCTTTACCGACGGACAACTGGTTGGGAATATGATTGCGGATTTTATTAAGAATAATGAGCGGGAAAATTTTCCTTTGGATATCCAGCAAGGCATTAAGCTTCACAGATTTATTGATAGTTTTACAGATTCCCATCCTGCTGTTTCAGAAGCAAAAAAAATTTTTAGTCCTTTGGTAAGGCTTTATTCCGGGGCTTTTGTGGATGTAGCTTTTGATTATTTTGCAGCTCATCATTACCCAGAAAATGATCTAAAAAAACATGCATTAAAGGCTTATAAAATCCTTTGGGAAAATGAAAAATGGCTACCTGAAAATTATAAAAAAATGCTTGTAAGAATGGAGCAAGATGATTGGTTGACAAATTATAGACAAGATCAAAACATCAAGTTTTCTATGCAGAATGTCCTTAACAAAGCCAAATATCTCGACAAAGATCTTCCCGTCTTTGATGTTTTTTTAGAGAATAAAGATCAACTCCAAACTTATTTTAATCTTTTTTTTCCGGATATTTTGGAAAAATGTAAAGCTAATTTTGAATTTTAATAAAAACCCATTACGTATTTGTTACTAATTTAATATTAATTACATCCAAAAATCCAGACTCAACTTAGATTGTATGTGATTTTTTAATACTTTTGGAGTTCCATTTTAGCTGTGAATTTTACAAAGAAGTCAATAATAATCATCATATTACTTTTACTGATATCAGAAGTGAAAGGGCAAAATTATACTCCAAAGAAAATTGACAGTATTATTTCTAGCACCTTCCAACTTGCAGATAGAAATAAAGCCCTGCAAATAAGTAGTGAAACTTACAAAAAAGCCGAAGAAATAGGATATTATCCGGGACAGGCCAAATCATTGAATTCAAAAATCAATGCTTATCTCGGTTTAGGAGAACAAGAAAAAGCGCTTGCTGCTGCAGATCAATTATTTAAAATTGCAGAAAAAGAGAATGATAATTATCATTCGGCGCAAGCTCTTATTGCCAAAACACTAGCTTATGCATATCTCGGTTTTTTCGAAAAAGCGCTTAAAACCAGCAAAGAAGCAGAGTCCATTAGCAAAAAAATAACGGATAATGATGATTATTACAGTTGTTTGGGGCAGATATATTCAGGTAGATCAGAAATTCTCAATTTACAATACCAATCTCCTCAAAACACTCTGAAATATGACCTCCAAAGTATCGCATATTATAAGAAAATAAAAAACAATAAAAAGAGAAATGGTTGGCTAGCAATCCAGTACTCGAGTTTGGGATACACCTATATTGATCTCGAAGATTACAAGCCTGCAATCTACTACAGCCGAAAAGCTTATGAATTATCTAAAATAGAAAAAGATTCTATTAATCAGGCTTTTGGATTATATGGAATAGGTAATGCATATCTAGAGATGAATGAGATAGATAGTTCTATCTATTATTATAAGCAGGCACTTCCAATCTTTGAAAAGGCTAATGATATCTACAGATTGCAATATATCTATGACGATCTCTCAACTTTATACGATAAATCCGGGGATGACAGAGTCTATGCTTATTACTCTAAAAAATCAAAAGAAATATCCGAGGTTATAAGAAAAAAAGAAAAAATTGAGACCGAAAAAGTTTCAAATAGTATTGTAGAGCAAGAAAAGTTGGTGTGGTATCAAAATTTATATATCATTATTGGAAGTATTATTTTCTTAGCAAGTATTTTCTTTTTCTTTACTATTACTTATTTCAAGAGATATAAGACTGAAAAAGAACAGAATCAAAAGGCTAAGGAAACCCTTATTGAAGCAGAAGAAGAATTAAACCATCTCGAATTAAAGGTCAACGACGCCTTTGCAGAATTAATAGAATTAGCAAAAAACAACGATTCTTCTTTCTTAAGTAGATTCAGAGAAGTATATCCATTTTTTTACTCCAAACTAACTACAACCTATCCAGAATTGACAAACGGACAAATACAATTCTGCGCATTGCTCAAACTTAATTTTTCTACGAAAGAAATAGCAACATACAGTAATATATCTGTAAGAAGTGTTGAAACAAAAAAAAACAGACTAAGAAAACAATTGGATATCCCTTCGGAAGTGGATCTTAACAAATGGATGATGGATTTCTAACAAAAAAAATCACAACTATCTTAAAATTAAAAAAATAAATCTATGGCGTAGTTTTGTAGTAGGCCTTTTTTTGCAAGTATTATGTTTAATATTAATCTTTGCTTTAGAAAAAAACTAACACAGTATCCACCGCATAGATTCTGAAGACACACAAGATGAAATATGAATCCGGAAAAGTAATCGGATTATATCAGCCATTTTGTTTTAATTTAATAAAAAAGCTGATAAAGACTTACGCTCTAGAATTTTCTAGGGCTTTTTTTATTTATTATTAAGTTGATATTGTTTCTATCGGAATTCTTAAGCATAATACATTCTGGTCCTTTTGTAGTTTCTACGGCTTCAATCCTATAATTGTTGTCCCGTTCTTATTTATAATATATTTTTTCTCACTACCTCCTATTTTGGAAAATCAAGTTTTTCATAGAATTCTTTAAAAACCTGAAGATTTTTAACTTTTAGATTCATAGAGAGAATACTCCTACAGACAGTTTGTTTTCCGTTTAAAAAGTAATATTTTTTCGCTTTTCAATTTTATAATTTACTTAAGAATATTCCATCTAGGAATAATTGCTAACAAACCTAAGCCTATATATAAAAACAAAACCGTAATATCAGAATAGAGATAAGTGCTCAAAAAATAATTATGCAGACTAAAATGAATCAATACCACAAAAGGAAACAAAATAACACCAGCTTTTCTATAAAACAATATCAGAATCCAGCTAATAATTACCAGTATATCTACACCCAGAGTATAATAAAAAAAACCTGAAGGAATATTAATCGCATTGTGTTGGGAAAACTCGGCAAGATCTGTATTAATACTCAGTAAATAAACCAATATGATAAGCCCAAAAATAATGTAATAATCCTTGTTGTTTTTAAAACTTTTGTCCGGTGATTTCATGCTATAAAAATACAAAAAAAGAGCTTAAAAAATTAGGCTCTTCTTTATAAAAATTTCTATTAACTAACTATATACTAACCGCATTTATAAGACGGTTCTTATCGCTGATGTACTCCTCCATAGAGATCATACTTTCTGTTCTCATTACATCTTGGATATCATCTATTTGATAAATGATTCTTTTCGCATCTTCCGTATTTTTTGCTTTCATTTTACAGAATATGTTATACTTGCCAGATGTTACACTAGCTTCAACAACATTTGGTATAAGAGCCAACTGTTTCAAAACCTCTTGTGTATGGTTTGATTTTGTAAGCAAAATACCTATAAAAGCTGTAAAATTATAGTCTAATTTACCATAATCGATATTAAGGGATGATCCTAATATAATACCTGCATCTTCCATTTTCTTTACTCTTACGTGGATAGTTCCGGCAGAAACATCCATTTGCTTAGCAATTTCCGTGAAAGGCATTCTTGTGTTTTCAACTAAGAAATCTAGTATCTTTTTATCGATATCGTCTAACTGATAGTTCATTGTCTGATTTTATTATTTATTTAAAATATATCTAATTTTTTTGCAAATTTAGAAAAAATATTTTAAATAAAAACAATAATTAAAACATTAACAGCTTTTAACAAAACCTAACATTCACTATGATAATTATCATTTATTCGGCTTATTTTTTACAGAATCAATTTTATTTACATTAGCTGACGCTGAATCAGATTTAAGTTTTTTTCGCTTTTTAAACAATCCTCTAAAGGAATTAAAACTCCTGCTATAAACAATTCCGGCTCCGTAGCTTTGGTTCGCTCCAGCAGTTGTCGCAACTCCCTGTCCAATATTTGAAGGTTTGGAATAAGCTCTGAATAATCTACTACCATTGTTGTTTCTACTCCAGTCATATTCTATAGTTCCTTCCGCAGATAGATAATTGGCATTGGTATTTTCTGTTCTGGTAACTGGTACGCCTAGCCCTGTTTTTACTGTAAACCTCGGAGAGAGGGCCAGACTTACATTGGTGTTGGCTCTATCGGATGTATTAGATCCCGGATCAGCACTGATGTAGTCCAAATTGATCTGAAATGCATTACTAATCGTATTAATAACAGACCCTAATTGTTTGAATGCCACACTATAACCTGTATTCACTGCAGTTTGAGATGCATTGAACTTAACCCCGGAATTTGCAACATTAAAATTATTAAGAACCAATACGGATCCAAACTGAACAATCCTCTCATCATCGTTACTCATTTTGGTAGCCAGTGTTTCTCTTACTTGAGATGAAACATCCGGCGCAGAAACACCGAATTCTATATCGGGCTTGACAAGCGTTTTTGTAATTTTGGTTGTCAAAACTACATTAATTGGTTGAGTAAGAGTCATTCCCAGATAGTCACCGGCATTAGTAACTGTTCTGGTATAATTGGCCGTAATATCCAAATCCGGAATCATTGGATTACCACTCCACTGGATATTACTATTTCTTGCAATCTGGAATGTTCTATTAAGAATAGCTTTGGAGACAAATGTTCCATTATCAACAGTATATGTTCCGTTCATCAGGATATTTCCGCTTCTCTCCATCTTGAATTTCAGGTTCCTGGCATCTCCTCTTACTGATATACTTCCCACATCATCACCAACCAAAACGTTTACCAGTGACCCTTTGTCTATTGTAACATCAAAATCAATCAGCATATTAGCCCCTGATCTTTTCTTTTTTTCTACAGAGATAACACCTTCGTTATCACGTTTTAAAAATCTCAGAATCTTAAATTCCTCTACATTCGCTGTTGATGCACTATTAAAGGTAAAAGTACTATTATTTAGAATTCTGAGGCCATCATTTGGTGTGGAAATTTCCAATCCGGAAACCGGTCCGGTAACATACAAGTCTCCTTTAGCAGTAACCCTTCCCCAAAACAAATCGTTATCATCTTGGGTAGAATTAAGAACCAGAAGATTATCAGCCCGCATAAGTAAATTGACCCCAAGAGATGATAGAGTTTCAAACTGTATAGAACCAGAAATATTTCCTTTTGAGTTTTCTCTACCGTCTCTTATTGCAATATTATTTAACAAAGCCAATCCTCTGGAAAGATTAATTACTGTATCATCAAAAGAATAATCAACTCCGGTAAACATCAACTTGAGGCCAAATCCTTTCAGGGCAATATCACCGCTATAATCTATATCGTTTGTTGGTCCGGATATCTTAAGATCTCCGGTTGCTTTCCCACGAAAATTCCCAAATATTTCCTTCACAAATTGTTGAGCAAATCCAAGATCGAACTCATTCATTTTAGCAATCATATCAAGAACAGGCGAAGAATGGTTGTTGTCAATTGTTCCTGTTACGTCCAGAGTGTTCTGACCCAATAAGCTAGAAGATAACGCTTGAATACTTACATCAAAAACATTTGGTTTCTCGCTCTTTGTAATCCTTGTTTCCAGATTACCCATTGCATTACCATTCATAAAAATATCATTAACATCTAGATCTACCAACGGCTCCAAATTATTGCCTGATTTCTTAATTTGAATAGTTCCGTTTGCAACCCCTTTTATATCCATTGTATTTTTATCCTTACCGAATGCAAGTAATTTCGATATATCAAGATTTTCAACCTCAGCATCAGCGGTAAATTCTTTTCCGGATTTGAAGTCGGCATTTTTTATAAGCAATGCACTTTCATCAGAATAAACTCTAAGGTTTTCTATTAAAAAGTCTTTTTCTTTTTTTCTGTAAGTAATAGAGTGATTGAGCTCCGGACTTGTATCAACCGTCCATGCTATATCATTGAATTTGACAGTTGTAGGCTCAAAACGTAAAACATAATCCCCAACCTTATTGGTCGTTTGATTGATATTGACAGCATATTCTTTCATTTGCTTATCTGTCTCATCTTCCAAAGTTCCAAGTTTGAAAACTGTCCCAATATGTAAAACCTGAGCATTTTCATTATTGGCAGTTAGCTTTACATCCTGTAAGACATGGTTTCCATATTGTCCTCTTTTAACAGTAGTAAACAGTTGTTCAGGATTAGCAGTATTAACTTTTAAGCTCAAACTATCAACCATTACACTGTCTGATACTTTGTTGAGATTCGGCTGGAAAGTAGCGTCGGTTTCAGCTAGAAACTTCTCCGCTTCACTTAGCTCTTTTTTACTTGTCATAACATACTTGATACGGGCAGCATCTGCGTTCAGTATCAAATCATTAGTTTCTCCTATATAGTTTCCGGAAACTTTTGCACCATCCGGCAATTCAAGATCTGGAACAAAGAAAGAAACCAATCCTTGTTTAACATCAAAATCAAATTCGAAATTCTGTCTGTTATAAGTTTTCTTCGGTGGATTACCCACAAGAATCTTATTGATGCTGTTACCAACCATATTCCCAATATCTTCCAAATTGAATTTACCGGAAATTCTGCCAGTAACAGCTCCAGGCGCATCTACCGAAACGATTCTGTTTCCATTTTCAAAGAAAGCTTTGAGTTTAGAATCCGGTATATGAAGTTTTTGTGCAGTCGAGTTCAGTGTAAGATTCTGAATATTAGTATCAAGATTTAAATCATTAAGATTGGTCATTGAAACTTTTCCAACAAGTCTTCCGCTTACAGAATTGGTATCACCAGCAGAAATACCAAAATACTTCAAATCAACATATTTGATATTCGCATCAAAATCCGCCAATAATCTTTTGGAACTGAAATCTACAAAACCCTTGAAAGTTCCTTTTGCATGTGCATCATTGGAATTAACATTTCCTGTAAATCGTTTTTTATTAAGCACTCCATCAATCGAAATATTATTAAGACTTTTGCCCATCAAATCGATATGATTAACATCCGAAGTGGTTTTCACATACATCGTATTCACATCAAAACCTTCTCCCTGAACATTGAATTTCCCAGAAATCAAACCAACTTGCTTATTTTTGGTAAGTGCAGTTACATTCAAATCTTTGACTTCTGCAAGGCCCCTATATTTCGGACGTTTTGTACTGTAATCCACTAGATTGAAGTTGGTCATTTTTGCCTGTCCGATTCCCGTAATCATATTACCTGTTGCATAGACTTGCTTTGGATTGACTCTTACAGAACCGTTATATTTTAATCTTCCAAAATCATCCGCAAAATTTCCCATTTTGGAAGAAATAAATTTTGGTAATGATGCTTTCAAACCTTTGTAAGTGAAGTCAGCGGAAACATTTTTACTTTCGATGAAAAACTTCTTGTCCAAAACGCTTGAAATTGTCATCTTTTTTGTGTTCAGATTGATTTCCTGCGAACGGATAAGGAAATTATTTAAAGTAAAATCATTCAGTGGTCCGGTCATCGTTCCTGAAATATTGATTGGTGTATAATTATCCCAATCCGGAACGAAATAACTCAAGTCATAACCACTTAACTGACTTCCCGGAATCATTTTCAAATCCCAATTAACTTTATTCCCAAAATCGGCAAACTTAGTTTTCGGGTCAAGGTTCATAGTCACTTCTCCTTGTAGCAAAGAATGGTCTGTATTGAAAGTCAGATTTCCTAATTTCAAATGTTTCTTCGTCAATTCAAAATTGGTGGAAAAAGTATCTACGATATGTTCTTTCCCGTATCGTTTTGTAATGAAATTGAAATTCCTGATATCAGCAGAAACATCAGATCCTTCTACTTTTAAAGAGGTGACATTCAGATTCACTTTTCTTGCATCCAGCCATCTTCCAGCTTCTCCCGGATGATTTTCATTAATGATACTGGCAACGCCATTGATGATATCGAACTTCATGCCCATTTTGAAAGGTTTCTTCTTGGGGTCACGTGGTTTTCCGTCATCAAAATTATCAACGTATCGGATAAAATTACTGATACTGTCGCCTTTGTAAGTGATGACGCGGACGGTTGGCTCAATAATCGTCGCTTGGTTGAATTTGATATCTCTCGTATTAAGGGCCAAAGCAACCCAATCCGAAGCCACTCGCAATTCTTTTGCTTTTACAAATTCGTAGCCTTTATAATCTTTCAGGTGAAGACCTTTTATAGTAACATCTCCGAAAAAATTGACATCTATATCATCTATAGACATTCCCATTTTCAGATCTTTGTTCAAAAAATCAATAGCTTGATTAGCAATGTAACGCTTGGTAACAGGAAGATTAATGATAATCAGAATCAAAGCAACCAATGCAATGATACTGTAAGAAACGGTGCTAAGAATGGTTAAAAAAAGCGGACGTTTCTTTTTGGTGACAGGGTTGTCATTGATTGGTTCTTCGTTATTTGTATTTTTATTTTCTAACTTTGCCATCTATTATGAGCGAGTCAATTATTTTAGGTATAGAATCTTCTTGCGACGATACTTCCGCAGCAATCATCAGGGATAGCAAAATCCTTTCCAATATTGCCGCCAATCAGGAAATCCATAACGAATATGGCGGTGTTGTTCCAGAACTGGCATCAAGAGCACATCAGCAAAACATTATTCCTGTCGTAGAAAAAGCTTTCTCAAAAGCAAATATACAACAAAATGACATTTGTGCGATTGGTTTCACACGAGGTCCGGGACTTTTAGGTTCTTTGCTTGTTGGGACGTCTTTTGCCAAATCTCTGGCGATGAGTTTGGACGTTCCTTTGATAGAAGTCAACCATTTGCAGGCTCATATTTTAGCCCATTTTATTGATGACGCCAACCCTACTCCACCTAGTTTTCCTTTTTTATGCTTGACAGTTTCCGGCGGTCATACGATGATTGTTTTGGTTAAGGATTATTTTGAGATGGAAATCATTGGAAAAACTATTGATGATGCCGCAGGTGAAGCGTTTGACAAAATCGGAAAAATTTTTGACCTCGATTACCCTGCCGGACCAATTGTGGATAGATTAGCTAAAGAAGGAAATCCTGACGCTTTCAAATTCAACAAGCCGAAAATGGAAGGTTACGATTATTCTTTCAGTGGGATTAAAACTTCGGTTTTATATTTTATTCAAAAAGAAGTGAAGAAAAATCCTGATTTTATTAAACATAATCTCAACGACCTTTGTGCTTCTGTTCAGAAATCTATCATTGAAATTTTGATGGATAAACTGGAAAAAGCGTCAACAGAACTTAATGTAAAAGATGTTGCTATTGCCGGTGGTGTTTCCGCCAATTCCGGTCTTAGAAAAGCAATAGAAAACAATCGAGAAAAACTCGGCTGGAACATCTTCATCCCAAAATTCGAATACACAACAGACAACGCCGCAATGATTGCAATGGTTGCGAAACTGAAATACGAACGTGGCGAGTTTACGGATATCAGAACGACTGCGACTGCAAAGTATGATTTGTAGATTCTAAGTATTTTTCATCAATCAAATATTGCAGTTATGGATATTGAAAAAGCAGAATATATCATTACTTATTTTTCAAATCTTCTGAGTCGAGAAGAGCAAATTGCAATAAAACATACAAATTCGTGCATAATACGAGGTGATGATTTCGATAATCCACAAGTAAGAAACTTCTACCTAAAGCACGGATGGATTACTGAAGACCAAAAAGTTTTACAACTTTTGTTAAATGGTTATGATAACTTCCAAATTCAAACTGCAAAAAGAATTTTAGAACAAAATCCTGACAAAGTATTCTTTAATGAATGTCAAAAATGCGGAAAACTAGCAAGAACTCCTTTTGCCAGACAATGTAGATTCTGTGGGCATAATTGGCATTATCAAATTACAGCAAAATTTAGACTAATTTTTTCTACAAAAATTACAAATCGAGGACTATTTCTAACAGGGGAAATAATTGAAGGTGAATTATCAATGGAGGAAAATTTTATTGATTTAACTTTTGCAGGAATTAATAAAAAAACTAAAATAAAGAGCATCAATTCTGTACGAAAAATTGAGAATAATCAACCTCTTAATTTAATTGCGCTTCAGATTAATGAAATCAACGAAGATGAAATCAAAACAATTATAAATTTTGGAAGTTCCTTTAATCCAATTGATATTTTCAAAAGCATATAAAATTACGATAGAGAAAGAATATACCACGACTTATGAAACTATTATTAGAAGAAAAACAACTCGGAACTCAGTCTAAAAAAAATTTAAAATATTACTGGATTTTAGAAATGATTACAGGTAAAAATGAAGCGCCGGGCGACTCTGACGATTTTGGTTTGATAAGTTCTGAAACCGGTTTTATTCAAAATATTAAAGAAGAAATTCTGGAAACTATCAATTCTGAAAATGTATTCAGTTTTCCTTACGAACCAAAAGAAGGCGATTTCTTATCCATCAAAAACAACCTGAGAAAAAATGAATATCTGAATTTAATTTTCCTTAACAACATTTGGATTGAGGAAGTCTACATGTGTTCTTACCGAGAATGTGATACTGATATCTATACGACTATGAAAACTGGAGTTGCTTTCATCAGTGAGAATGAAATTTGGTTTTAAAATCTACTTTTCATAAAGCCCAACATCCCAACAAAATCCCTATTTTTACACAAAAATTAAAAAGTTATGGCTTCAGGATTCTTCGCAATCTTAGATGATATTGGTGCATTGATGGACGACATTGCAGTAACCAGCAAATTAGCAACTAAAAAAACTGCCGGAATTCTTGGTGATGACCTCGCTGTAAATGCCGAAAAAGCAACCGGATTTCTATCTTCCCGTGAGATTCCTGTGCTTTGGGCCATAACCAAAGGTTCATTCATCAACAAACTGATTATCCTCCCAATCATATTCCTTCTCAACTATTTTTTCCCAGAAGCTATAAAAGTAATTCTGGTTATTGGCGGCGTTTATTTAGCGTATGAAGGTGTTGAAAAAATCATCGAATTCCTTTTCCACAGAAACAAAAAAGGACACGAAGTTGTAGAAGAAAGCGCTTTACCCGAAGATGATGAGAATTCTGAAAAATCAAAAATAAGTTCTGCCATCAAAACGGATTTTATTTTGTCTTTGGAAATTGTCATCATCGCATTAGGTACAGTTATCGAAAAAGAGCATCCTCTTTTAACGCAGATTATTGTGGTTACATTGGTTGCATTCATCGCAACAGTTGGTGTTTACGGAATTGTTGCTTTGATTGTCAGAATGGATGATGCAGGATTTTTCTTGATGAAAAAATCGGGGAACAAAGGGTTTTTCTCTGGTCTTGGGCAACTTCTTATTAAAGCTCTCCCAATTGTTATCAAAATTCTTGGTGTTGTTGGAACTATTGCTTTACTTTTGGTTTCAGGTGGAATTTTCCATCACAATATCGATTTTATACATCATATTGTTCCAACTAATATTCCTGAGCAGATTCCGCAATTTGGATTGGGAATTGTTTTTGGTCTTGCAGCTGTCTTGGTAATTACTATTAGTAAAAAGATTATTGGATTGATAAAAAAATAAAACGCAAATTTTGTCATTCAGTAGGAATCCCAGCATTTAGATTCTTTCAGAATGACAAAATCTGCAAAATAATTAATACGAAATGAAACTTTTTTTCGGACAGATTTTTCCTGATTTAATTATCGATTCTGATGAGCAACAGCACATTACAAAAGTTCTCAGAATGCGAGAAGGCGAAGAGATTTTCGTAACTGACGGCAATGGAAATCTGGCTAAAGGAAATCTTGTTTTCGAAGGTAAAAAAGTTTTATTAGACGTTACCGAAATCAAAAAAAATCTTCCTGATTTTTCTCCAAAACTTCACATCGCAATTGCTCCAACAAAGAATATTGACCGAATCGAATTTTTTGTAGAAAAAGCTGTAGAAATGGGCATTTCGGAAATCAGTTTTATATTGACAGAAAAAACTGAACGCAAGAATATCAGCATCGAAAAATTGCGGAAACAAGCCATTTCAGCTTCGAAGCAAAGTCATCGGTTTCATTTTCCAAAAGTTAATGATCTGACCAAATTTTCTGAGTTTATGAAAAATTTGAATTCCGAAAATACTTTTGTAGCGCATTGTAATGAAAATTTGGAAAGAATCTCTTTAAATGACATTCCAAAACTTGAAAACTACACTTTCCTAATCGGTCCGGAAGGCGATTTTTCGGATAAAGAAATTCAATTATTAGCAGAAAAAGGAATCAAAGCTGTTTCATTAGGAAATCAAAGATTACGAACGGAAACGGCAGGAATTTTTGTTGCTGCATGGAACTACGACAAAATGTTTTAATATAATATTCAAATTAAGTAGTACAGAACTCCTTTCAAAAATTTGAAAGGAGTTTTTATTTATTTTAAAACCTCAAAATAAATAATATTATAATACGATGTATTTTTTTATAGAAATCATCACTCCTATATATTTTTTCACACAAAATAGTTAATGATATTTATAGTCGAAATAACATAGAAATTTCATTTAGTTTTTTTTGAATAAATGCTATTTATCGGTAAAATCTCTGAATTATTAAATACTAACAAAAATTAATACTTATGATTAAAAAAAAACTAATTTCCCCATTTTTAGTGTTTTGCATTTCAACTAACTGTTGGGCGCAAGTAGGTATTAATACAGAAACCCCACAAGCAACATTGCAAGTAGTACATAAATCTACATCTGCGACTCCTGCCGGTATCATTGCGCCAAGACTAAAAGGAGACGAACTTAAATCCGCTGATGACAGTTATACGGAAAATCAAGACGGAGCTATGGTTTATGTTACAGAAGCCGTTAGTTCTCCATCTTCAAAAACCGTAAACGTAACAAAGCCCGGATATTATGCATACGATGCTATTTCACAAGTCTGGTTCGGTACCAGCTCAATTACAGAGCCTTGGTATTCTATAGCCAATAGTAACCCTGCTTCCAGTAATAATGAGGATATTTATCAAACAGGTAAAGTAGCTATAGGTAGCTCTAACATCCATAATAGTGCGATATTCCAAGTAAACTCTTCCAGTAAAGGAATTCTTATTCCACAAATGAAAACCGCTGAAAGAAATTTGATTGATTCCCCAGCAGATGGATTATTGATATACAATACTTCTACAGGTTGTTATAACTATTACAATACATCAGCATCCAAATGGCTAAGTCTATGTGGAGTTGAAGAACCAGCTGTTTTCAGTATTACAGATTGTTCAAGTGCAAGCGTTCAAGGGACATATACGCAAGGAACTCCTTTGAACAGTTCTAATACATATACTATCAAAATCAATGTGACCCAAGCAGGATCATATACAATACTAGGGATCACAGGGAATGGGTATTCTTTCTCAAAGTCTGGAACATTTGTAAATACCGGAACACAAACAATCGTATTAGAAGGACAAGGTACTCCTTCCACAGGTCCTGTGACAAATTCAATATATCTTTCTTCTAATAATGTCCCAATTAGTACGGCATGTACATTACCCGGCATTAGCGTTATTGGTAACTCAACGGCATTTACAGTAAACTGTAGTAGCGCTATAGTATATGGCACTTATTCAAAAGGAATACCAACAGATGGAAGCCAATATATAGATGTTCCAGTAACATCTGTTACAACTTCGGGAAATACTATTGTAGAAACGCAAACACTAAATGGAATTAAATTTTCAAGTGGCTCTATAAACATAACAGCTTCAACAACCAGTATAAGATTGTTTGCACAAGGAACACCAACTAATACGGGTAGCTTTTCTTATAGTTTTACAGCTCCAGGATCTACAACATGTAGCAATATTAATGTAACGGTAATATCTTCTCTAGGTACATTTAATAATCCCGCTGATCGTTGTCTTAAAATATTAGAAGACGCACCAGCATCTGCTGATGGTGAATACTTTATCAAAGGAAAAAACGGACAAGGTGTAAAAACATATTGTGATATGACCAATGGCGGATATACAATGATACAGTCATATTCAGAAAAAGCTCTATTATCTGATCCAGATAATGACTTACGTTACAATCAAAACTTAAACTGGAATGGTGAAAAGAATTACACTGCAGCAACAGGCGCATCAGGTACAATTATCTATAGAAACTTTTTACTCCCACTTTCTGTTAGACAATCTGTAAGAAGCAAGACCACAGCAAATCTTTATAGAGTTCGTATCGTAGAAAATGCAGCAAACCTTAATAATAACAATGATATTTGGGCCAATAACAATTATGCTGTTTTTGACTTTTCAACAGCAGGAACTTATGATTTCATCGGCAATAGTGGATGGGCTATAAATACAGTTAAGGTAACCTCAAAATTATTTGGCAAAAACTATTCGACTACAGGAAGTAATAGTGGTAATTATGTAACTTTTGATGGACAATCTTGGAATTATGCATACTTATATAATACTTCAACATCAAGAGTAATTTCTCATCAAAGTACACCACCTAATTATGCATTTACTTATACAAATACTAACAGTAGTATCACATCAAGTAATTTACAAGCTCTAGATGATATCTGGGGAGTATATAATGACAATATTTTTAATCATCACATTGGTAAATGCAGACCAATACAGAATGCGACTACTGGTATTGGTGACGATTACCAAGGTGTAATAGAATGTATTGGTCCATACAATGCCGCCTACAGAACACCTCATTCTTTCAACGATGGAGAAGGACGTTATGTACAATGGTTTGTAAAATAACCTAAATATTTATTACATTAATTTTTTAATAAACTCCTTCAAATCGAAGGAGTTTATCTTTTCATTATTGATAATAAAATCATAGTTTTAAATCAAGAAATTAGTCTTTACATCCAATTAATATGAAAAATAATAATCCAAGCATTTGGGAAACCGAAACTTTTTACAGAAAACGTGATATTACCATAATTGGGTCAGGTTTTACAGGACTTTGGACTGCTATTTCGATTAAGGAAAAACATCCTGAAAAATCGGTTTTAATTATTGAAAGAAATTCTGTTCCAACTGGTGCTTCTACTCGGAATGCTGGGTTTGCCTGCTTTGGAAGTTTGACAGAGATTATTTCTGATTCTGAGAAAATGGGCTGGGAAAAGACTTTGGATTTGGTAAAAATGAGATTTGAAGGTTTGCAGAAAATCCAGCATTATTTTACTCAAGATGAAATTGATTTTGAATTGTGTGGCGGTTACGAAATTCTGAATGATGAATTAACTTTCGAGAAACTGAGTGAAGTCAATGAAAAATTAGCTTTAATCACAAAAACGGAGAATACATTCAGAATTGCGAATGAGAAGATTGAGAGATTTGGATTGGGAAAATCAGAATTTTTGATTGAAAATCTTTGTGAAGGAAGTTTGCATTCTGGAAAATTATTGACAAAACTTCTTGAAAAATGTCACGAACTGAAAGTTGAATTTCTATTCGGAACCGAAGTCGAATCTGTTTCAGAAACTCAGAATGAAATCGAAATAACAATTGATGATAATCTTATTCTAAAATCTGAGAAAGTTATTTATTGTACGAATGCTTTTAGTTCTAAGTTTTTGGAATCGGAAGAAATCATTCCTGCAAGAGGACAAATTATTCTCACTGAACCTATCGAGAATCTTAAACTCAAAGGCACATTTCATTATGATGAAGGTTTTTATTATTTTAGAAATCTTGGAAACAGGATTCTTTTAGGCGGCGCAAGAAATCAGGATTTTGAAACCGAAAAAACAACCGATTTTGAAACGACAAATTTTCTCCAAAATCATCTTGAGAATTTTTTAAAAGAAGTTATTCTTCCAAATCAGGATTTTAAAATAGCAATGCGCTGGTCCGGAATTATGGCAATGGGAACAGAAAAGACTCCGATTGTAAAGAAGATTTCCGAACGACAATTTTGTGCAGTGCGACTTTCCGGAATGGGTGTTGCGCTGGCTCCGAAGATTGGGGAAATTGTTTGTAAGTTGGTTTCTTAAAAATTATTTTGGTCTTTTCTTAGTATCCTGAAGTCCATTGAAAACTGCTTTTACTAAGATTGTATCTCCGGAAACTTGATAGAAAACAATATAGGGAAATTTACGCATCGTCAATCCCCTAAAATCTTTATAATAGATTTGGAAATATGGATTTTGTCTTATTCTTTGAATGGTTTGCCCATAATCTTCAACAAATTTTTGAGCTACTTTGTTAGATACTTCTCTTTTGTAATAAGACGCAGCTTCTCTTACATTCGATTTTGCAACAGGAGAAACAATGACTTTAAATGCCATATTCTTTCTTCAATTCTGCTACAAAACTATCATTATCTTCATAATCCGACAACGAAAAATCATCTTGACTATCCAATATCATCTTTTGCTCATCAGACAACTCAAAAGTATCTTGTTTTTTCTCGTACTTTGCTCCAATAAGCTCTAAAAATTCCCGAAAAAAAGAATCTTTATTATCCGGTATAGAAACATTGTAAGTGGTCATAATTAATATTTTATAATCAAATATACTAAGATTATTGATTCTCTCTCAAATACTTCTCCAAAATCATATCGCCACTCGGAATAGAGTTTTTTGCCCAGCGGATTTTCATTTGGAGTAGTTTTTCTTCGGATAATTTGTAATCGATATCTGATTTCAACAATTTTTGTTTGAGCTCGTACATACAGATTGCAGCGGCAACAGAAACATTGAAACTTCTCGTAAATCCATACATCGGAATTGCCAACGTTTCATCTGCAAAGTCAAGCAATTCATCCGTTGTTCCCTCCCATTCTGTCCCAAAAACCAAAGCCAAAGGTTCTTCAATTTTATAATCAGGAAGCATTTTTGCATTGTTTTCTGCAGAGACAGCAACGATTTTATATCCTCTATTTTTGATGTTTTGCAGAGACTCTATTGTTCTTGGCATTTTTTCAACTTCAACCCAGGTGTCTGCACCTTTTGTGACTTTTAGATTGGGCTCAAAGAAATTCTCTTTTTCCATCGCAACCACTTTATGAAATCCACAAGCTTCCACTGAACGAACTATCGCTGCTGCATTTCGGAATTGGTAAATATCTTCCATAACAGGCAGAACAAAATCGGAACTTTCTCCGGAGTAATGTTCGATTTTTTGGAAACGTTCTGGGGTTAGGAATTTCTGAAGATATTCGTAAGTGGATTCTGGGTTCAAGGTTTGGGGTTTAAAATTAATGGTTGCAAATTTCGGGATTTTTTGAAAGAAATCAACAAAAATATTTCTCGCTGATTTTACAAATTAAGCAGATTATTCTTCTACAATTTCATCTGCCAAATCTGTAAGATCTGCCAGAGATTATATATTCATAAAAAAAGCGGTAAAAATTACCGCTTAATATTTATTTTCTTTTATTTCTTGCTTGCTCCTGAGCTTTCTGCTGCTCTTGTGCTTTCTCCATCATCTCTCTCATTCTCTTTTGGAATTTACCTTCTTTCTTAGGTTCCTTCTGTTTGTTAGCCTGAATCTGAGCGTGGATTTTTTTCTCATCGAGGATGAAATATTTAATCACCAAGATAATCACAATGTTAATCGCGTTGGATACGAAATAGTACCAAGATAGACCAGACGCAGAACTATTCAGGAAGAATAAGAACGTGATTGGGAAGATGTACATCAAGACCTTCATATTCGGCATTCCTTCCTGTTGAGGTTGCTGAATGTTTCCTGAAGTCATAATCGTATAAATCAAAATCACAATGGTACAAGCTAAAGCAAATACGCTCAAGTGATTTCCTAACAAAGGAATATTGGTTCCCCAACTGATGATATCGTCATAAGCTGTCAAATCCGGAACAAACCAGAAGCTTTTTCCTCTAAGTTCCAACATATTCGGGAAGAAACGGAAAAGTGCATAGAACAACGGAATCTGAACCAAAGCCGGTAAACAACCCGCCATCTGATTCACGCCGGCTTTTCGATAAACCGCCATTGTTTCCTGCTGTTTTTTCATTGGGTCAGCATCCTTGAATTTGGCATTAACCTCATCAATTTCCGGACGAATCACCTTCATCATTGCACTTAGTTTGTGCTGTTTGAACATTACCGGAGACAAAATCAATTTAACGATAATCGTCATCCAGAAAATAGCCCAACCTGCGGCGATTCCCCAACTGGAAAGCAAATCATACAAAGGCATAAATACATATCTGTTCAATGAACCGATGAATGACCAGCCTAATGGAATAATCTCGTCAAAGTTTTTGTCAAACGATTTCAACAAATCCATATCCAATGGCATAAAATACCAAGTGAAATCTTGATTCAATTCGTTTCCAGCCAAATTAACTTGACCATCATAATTGAATTTCTTCAAAAACTCACCTTCCGGAATCGCTTCCTGATTTCCTTTCGATTTTGTAAATCCGTTTTTAGCTTCGATGACTGCGGCGAAGAATTGTTGTTTCACTCCAATCCAGTTCAGTGTTTCGTCCGGCTCATTCATATCAGAACGAGCATCGTAATCGTAGTCTTTATAATTGTTGAATGCATAAGAAAACTCGGTGTGAGTTTCTTCCTGCGAACGTCCTTTTTCAGCACCTCTTACGCTATAATTCCAAACGAAATTAGCCTTACCATCGTTTACGATGCTAGCCAAACCTTGCGTTTTAACTTGAAAATCTAATGTATATTTTGGCTTAAGTGTATAAATGAATTGAATAACGGCATTCCCTACTTTTGAACTCAACGTCACAACATTTCCTGCAACTTGTGGCACAAAAACCAAATCCTTAGTATTGAAAACCTTACCTGATCTATCTTTGAACTCGAATCCGTAATTAGAATTGTTATTATTAAAAAGATAAAGTGGTTTCTCTCCGTACGCCTTGAATTTGTTCAATTTAACAGAACTTAATTGTCCGCCAATACTAGAGAATTCCAAAGCTAATTCATCATTCTGAAGATTAACTTTCTGAACAGAAGCAGATGTTACTGTTGCAGCGTTCAAGTTGGTTGCAGAAACTTTTGCTTTTGCAGTCTGTTCTGTTTTTTTGGCATTAAGAGCCAATTGTTCTTGTTCAGCTTTTGCATTTTTGTTTTGGAAATAAAACATAAAACCGATAAGAATCATAGAAAAAACCCCGAAACTAATCAACTGGTTTTTGTCTAATCCGTTATTCTGTTGCATTTATAGAATATTTAAAGTTTGAGGTTTTTAATTTGAAAGTCTTCGAGAGCGAGCCTCAGACTGACAGTTTGGAAACCTAGTTCATTTTGGTCTGCAAAAATAGGATTTATTTTTCAGATTCCGTTATAAAGACGAATGGCTCAAGGAAATACTTTGAGCCATTCATTCAATTATTTTTTATTTTTCACCGTTGCGCTAACAAACGCTTTGAATAAAGGATGCGGTGTTGCAACCGTACTCTTATATTCCGGATGATATTGAACGCCGACGTAAAATGGGTGGTCTTTCAGTTCTAATGTTTCAACCAAACCTGTTTCCGGATTCAGTCCTGTTGGAACAAGACCTTTATCTTCGAAGTCTTTTTTGTAATCACTATTGAACTCGTATCTGTGACGATGACGCTCCGAAATGGTTTTTGCATTGTAGATTTCACCCAATTTTGAACCTTGTTTCAGAGTACATTTCCAAGCGCCGAGACGCATTGTTCCGCCTTTTTCCACTACATTTTTCTGCTCTTCCATTAGAGAAATCACAGGATCTGGCGTAGATGTATCAAACTCCATACTGTTGGCTTTTGGTAAACTTAGGACATTTCTAGCGAACTCGATAGTCATAATCTGCATTCCAAGACAAATTCCCAACAATGGAACTTTATTCTCTCTTGCATATTTCGCAGCTTGAATTTTACCTTCGATTCCTCTATCGCCAAAACCTGGAGCGACAAGGATTCCGTCAACGCCTTTCAAGAGTTTTTCCGCACCTTCAGTTTCGATATCACCACTGTAGACCCATCTTACATTAACTTCCGTTTCCATATCGGCGCCTGCGTGGATGAAAGCTTCTGCAATGGATTTATAAGAGTCCTGAAGTGATACATATTTCCCAACCAAAGCGATTTCTACACTTTTCTTAGGATTTTTATATTTTTTGAGGAATGTTTTCCAATCTTTCAGGTTTGAATCTTTTCCAACAGGCAAATTCAATTCCTTAAGAACAACCTCATCAAATTTCTGTCTTTGTAAATCTAATGGAACCTCATAAATTGTTGGCATATCGATACATTCGATAACACTTTCGATACCGACGTTACAGAACTGAGCCAATTTTGCCTTTTGCTCTTTCGGAATATGATGCTCGGTTCTGCAAACCAAAACATCCGCCTGAATGCCACTTTCCATCAATTGACGAACAGAGTGCTGAGAGGGTTTTGTCTTCAATTCTCCACTCGAAGCCAAATATGGCAACAATGTTAAATGGATAACCATAGAATTAGTTTTACCCAATTCCCATTGTAATTGACGAACACTCTCTATATAAGGAAGCGACTCAATATCACCAACTGTTCCTCCAATTTCTGTGATAATGATATCATAGTCTTTTTTGGAAAGCATTTTGATTCTGCGTTTAATTTCGTTGGTAATGTGGGGAATCACCTGAACCGTTTTCCCAAGAAAATCGCCTTTACGTTCCTTTTCAATAACGGTTTGGTAGATTTTTCCGGTTGTAACGTTGTTGTTCTGTGAAGTTGGAGAATCCAGGAATCTCTCGTAATGCCCAAGGTCAAGGTCTGTTTCTGCGCCGTCTTCGGTCACATAACATTCGCCATGTTCATAGGGATTAAGTGTTCCCGGGTCGATGTTGATATAAGGGTCAAGTTTTTGGATAGTAACTTTGAAACCGCGAGATTTCAGTAGAAGTCCCAAAGAAGCTGAGACGATTCCTTTACCCAGTGACGATGTTACACCTCCTGTCACAAAGATGTATTTCGTTTCTTTTTTACTCATTAGATTAGGTTTGTGCAAAGTTAAAGCATCTTGACCTAAAAAACAATTTTAACAGAAGAATTAGGTTTTTGTTAACGAATAATAATGCTCTTAATACGCTCGACACTATCACCTTGTATCGGGCGGAACAATAAGACTGCGCCGAGGCTAACAAACACCTTGTTCCGAGTGACACAAGCACTTAACATAAAACTTAGTAAATTTTATAATATTAAAAAGAAACCCCGCACTAATATTAATGCGGGGTTTTCTCATATTTATAAACAAGATTTATTTTTTGATAACCTTGAATGTTTTTGTTTTTCTGTCCTTAGTTGACGCTTTCACAACGTAAGTTCCAGTGATTAATGTTGATAAATCCAACTGAACTTTTGATTGATTAAGGCTTGTGAAGTTTCTTACTAATTTACCTTCGATATTGTAAACTGAAACATCAGTTACTTCTTTTTCACTTACAAGATTTAAAATATCTTTTACAGGATTTGGATAATAACTCACTGATTTTGAATTAACATCGTCTACACCAAGAGACTCTTTCACATCCAATGTATAATCTTCTGACTGTCCATAGAAATACGTTGAGTTATCACAAGGTGTTGTCATAGAAGCATCCCAATTCAACATCACTCTCATTCTTGCTTTACCTATTGTTGCTGTGGAAGGTACTGCGATGTTACCTGTGATCTGTGCGCCATCTGTACCGTCAGAAGTAACTGCTCCTACTTCGTACATCTCACCAGCATCTGCAAAACTTCCATTTTGATTCCAGTCTACAAAAACTGTTGCATAGTCATAACCACCATTGGTATTGGCTTCTATTGTTATTGGATATTGGCTTCCTTGATAAACTTCTCCTACTTTGTCTAAGAAATATTCGTTAGCACTCACAGAATAAGGATCTGAAGTATTGTCAATTCCCGCAAACTGAACTTTGGTAATAGAATCTACACCCCAAGTTGGTGTTGTAGAACAATAAACATCATTAACAGTTACCTGGAATGAACATACATAAACGATTCTTCCATCAGCATCTACCAAATTATGAACAACATTGGTCACACCTATCGGGAACTGAGAGCCTGATTCGTAACCGGAAACCAACACGGTCTGCAATCCTGTAGAAGATGATGAACCACAAGTCACCGGCAATGTATAATTAACAACTACCGATGTTTCCGAAGCACTTGCTATTGTTGTTTCGATATTGTCAGGACAAGTGATAGAACAATCATTGCTGCTTAATAAAAGATTATTAAGATTAATCGCCCAGCCTGCTGCAAAAAACGGTGGAATAGAGTTATCAAATCCTGCTACGAAATTTCCATCAGCAGAGATTCCCATTGCTGTTCCTAATTTTCCGTCAAAAGTTGTAACGTCAACATTCTGGCTTGTTAATATATCTTTCAGGAAAACAGGATTCGAGCTTAACGAAGGATGATAAATGATTACTTCTCTGTTACCCGCTTGTCCTGCATATCCAACAGCTATTCCGTTTTCCGATATAGAGGTGAATGTAGCAGAATCATATCCTGCCGGCACATTGAATGCCTTGTAAACACCTGTATTGATATCATAGATGAAAGGCTTATAATCCTTGCTTCCTACAATTTGCCCTGCATCATTGATGTCCGCCGCTTCTCCATAACCTAAATCTCCAATGTAATGCACAACTCCATCCGGTGTATAATAAACCGGAATCCAATATGTACTTCCATTAATAGAGTACTTATTTACAAAACCCGCTACAATACCTGAACTGTTGATTCCTTCTCCTCTTCCATATTCAAAAGAACCATCTCCGTCCAGCTTTTTGATAGTTCCGGCTTCTGTATCATAGATGTAGGCATAACTACCAGAAACATCTACTGAGATTTGTCCAGTCACATATTTGCTGTTTTCAGAAATAGCATTGGCACTACTGAACCAACTGTTTCCCGGAACATCCCCTGGAAAATAACCTATAGCTGTCCAAGTCCCATTTTTTCTATAACCGGCTTGGCCAATGCTTTCCCCTTCTTCTGTTGTGAAAGCCATTGTTCCCGCAACATCTCCAGAACTATTAAGCCGGCTAGTAGCTTCCCCTCCTTCTGTTGGTGTAGTAATACCAGTAGCAAAATCGTAGTAAGCACCAGAGTGGATTCCCTTTCCGTTGCTGTTGATGTCATAAAGACGTGACCCCATTCCTGTAAGAACTTTAAGCTCTATCTGTTGGGCATTGATTTCCGACATTGTTATAATGCCGAGTAAAAGCATGTAAACTTTTTTCATAATAATTAATAAAATATTGTTAGTAATTTTTCTTCGATAAAATATTGAGCTTTTTCCAAAAACATCTTCACAATGTTATGTCATAATTCTATCATTTCCTAAAGTTTGGCTTCTATAATTCATGAATTTTTAAAACATAAAATTTACAAATTGTTAATTTTCAAATATTTAATAAAAAATCAATAGTAATGTATTTTCACTAATGAATTATCAAAATTCATCAAATTCACAAATAAAAAAACTATTTTTGTAGTATGTTCAGGGTATTTTTTTTGTGGTTGATGGTCTTTCCCGGCGTCATTTTGACATCGGCACAAAGTAATCCAGAAACTTCACAACTTCTTGACAAAGCTTACAAAAGTCTTTATGAAAATCCTGACAACGCTTTCCAGATTCTTCAGAATATTGATGAAAATAAAGAGAACGAACTCATCAAACAGCGTGTTCAAATCATCCTCTCGAGAGCTTACAATTTCAAAGGCGATTATGCGAAATCTATCGAACAGTCTATCAATAAAAACCTGGATGAATATAGAAATGAAAATAATTCCTTCTATGCAGATTATGCTTTAGCACAACAATATCATGCACTTAGATTATACAAACAATCGATAAGAATTTCTCAAAATCTGGTTGATAAAGCTTCGAAGATAAAATCAAAGCAATATCCTGAAAATCTTTTGGCTTATATCTACCAATTGAACGCTTCTAATCTGATGGTTCAGAAAAATTGGAAAGAAGCCAAAGAGAATCTTAATCAAAGTAATGCTCAATTGAAAAATACGGATGAAGATTTTATCATTTCGATAGAAAATCAGATTTACCAAACTTTTATTTATGTTTCTCAAAATCAAATCGATAAAGCTGAAAAATCGGTTAATGAAATCCAGGAAAGACTTAAAACAACACCTCAATATATATTTCTGAGAGCTTTCAATCTGGATAATTTAGGGCGAATTAATTTCCTTAAAAAAGACTATTCAAAATCAACCGAAAATTTGAATCAGGCTTTGGAATTGATTCAGAATAAACCTTACGACGCCTTGAGATACAGAATCTATGATGATTTATCCAAGAATTATCTGGCGCTGAAAAACGAAGATTTATATCAGAAATATTATTCCATCTATAAAGAACAAACGGATAAACTCGACCAAAGTAAAAAAGAGGCTATCAGAAATTTGATTCGATTGAATGAACAATATGAAGCCAAACGAATTGAAAATTCTCAAAACCATTTTGTAAACAATATTCTGATTATTTCGATGGCTTGTTTAATTGGAATTATCGCCATTATTCTTATTAATGTTTCGGAAAAGAGAAAAGCAAAATCAATCCAGAAACAAATCGAATTCTATACGAAGCAACAAGAATTTGTTGAAAAACTAAG
>QFQW01000047.1 GCA_003248755.1 Chryseobacterium sp.
TACTGGTTTTAATTTGGAATCAGTTATTATTTACCAGATAAAAGACGGCGTTTTCTTTTCAAATATTAATTTCAAAAATCCGTTAACAGAAGAAGAATTAATTCTTGATGCAAGAACTTCTGACGCTGTTGCAATGGCAGTCCGTTTTGATGCACCCATTTTCACTACTTCCGATGTGTTGAACGAAGCAGGAATTCTATTAGAGCTTGATGAAACTCCAAAGGCTAATGATGAAGATGCCGGCTCCGATGAGATTTCAGATTTCAATGACCTGTCAGGAATCTCTTCTGAGGAGTTGGATCAATTGTTAGCAGATGCTGTAAGAGAAGAAGACTATGATACAGCTCTTAGGCTACAGGAGGAAATCAAAAGGAGAAACAAAAAAATAGAATAACTATATATAATATCATTTTAGGATATGAGTTTAAAATTACGACTGACTATACTTAGCTTTCTGCAGTTTGCAATATGGGGAGCTTATTTAACATCCATGGGAAATTACTTGGGAGATGTTGGAATGGGTTCAAAAATTGGATTGTTCTACGCCATGCAGGGGATAGTTTCTATATTTATGCCGGCGATCTTAGGTGTTATTGCAGATAGATGGATTCCTGCTCAAAAATTATTAGGAATTAGTCATGCTATTTCTGCTGTTTTTATTATTGGAGCAGGGTATTATGGAATGACAGCAGGAAGCTCTGTTGAATTTCCTGTTATTTTCCTTCTTTATTCTCTAAGTGTAACTTTTTACATGCCTACAATAGCATTGTCAAACTCTGTTGCTTATACGGTTTTAGTTAATAATAATTTTGATACGATAAAAGCATTTCCTCCAATTAGAACCATAGGAACTGTTGGGTTTATTTGTGCAATGTTGTTTGTTGATTTTTCAGGTTATCAGCAGAACTATTCTCAGTTTTTTGTTTCAGGAATATTAGGACTTTGCTTGTTTGTATATTCATTTACGTTACCTAATTGTCCGGTAAGTAAGGGTGAAGATAAAAAGAATATTTCTGATGCTCTAGGTCTTAAAGCTTTTAGTTTATTTAAAGATCGTAGGATGGCGGTTTTCTTTATTTTCTCAATGTTATTAGGCGTTTCTTTGCAGATTACCAATGGTTATGCTAATCCTTTTATTACAGGTTTCAAAAATATTGAAGGCTATCAAGATACATGGGGTTCCAATCATGCTAATGCACTGATTTCGTTATCTCAAGTTTCGGAAACATTATGTATTTTATTAATTCCGTTTTTTTTGAAAAAATTTGGAATCAAAAAAGTAATGTTGATGGCGATGTTTGCTTGGGTTCTTAGATTTGGTTTATTTGGTCTAGGAAATCCGGGAACAGGTGTGTGGATGTTTGTTTTATCTATGATAGTTTATGGAATTGCGTTTGATTTCTTTAATGTTTCTGGGTCGCTTTTTGTAGATAAAGAAACTGATAAAGATATTAGATCAAGTGCGCAGGGTGTATTTATGATGATGACCAATGGTTTTGGTGCAACAATAGGAATGTTGGGGGCTGGAGAAGTAGTTAATCACTTTGTTTATTCTCAAACAGATCCAATGGCTCAGTTAGAAGGGTGGAGAATTTCTTGGTATATCTTTGCTGGTTATGCTTTGCTTGTAACAGTTTTATTTGCAATTATTTTTAGGTATAAGCACAATCCGGAAAGTAATATTAACGTTAATCATTAAAAGATATTCAAATTGAATTTAAAAATGAAAAAAATACTCGTAAGTTTTGCTGTTGTTTTTTCTTTGCTTGCTGCTGTTTTCAGTTGTACTAGTGAAGATGATGTTGTTGATGATATTACGATTGATGTTCCGTTTTCGGTTACTAAAAGCCTTGATGTGGATCTTCCATTGAAAATAGAAAATACAACAGATTCTATAAAATATCCGGAAATTCCTGTGAATTTGGATTTAGATGCGGCTATAAAATCTAAATTTCCGGCTTTATCTATAGATAATTTGAAATCAGTCAGGTTGGAGGGTTTAAGTATTCAGTTGGATTCAACTAGTGTACAAACTGTTCAATTAGATGCTATAAAAAATGCTAATCTTTATATAAGATCATCCGGCCAAGAAGATAAGCAAATTGCTTCGGTGGTGAATAATACTAATGCATCCATACTTACTTTTACACCTATTACAAGTAGTACAAATCTCTTGAATTATTTCAAAACAAATCAAAACTCCCTAATTCTGGAGATTCTTGGAGCTAAAGTCGCTGATGCGGATATGAAGTTGCAGCTTGATGCTTCTTTCAAGTTGGAAGTGGGATTGTAAAACTGAATTTATTTGATTTTAAAAATATAAAAGATGGCTATTGGTCATCTTTTTTTTGTGGAATCTTCGTAAGGATTTTCTTCAGCAAAAAGGATGTTGAGAATCATTCCAATAATGACAATAGCATTAATGATGAGCCATACAATATGTGGAAATGGGAATGAGATGAGGGGATTATAAAGAATGAAAAGAGAAAAAAATACTTTGATGTCTAAGCTGTCTTTTCTTTGAAAGGCATCATAAGCCAACCATCCAAATCCGGCAAAAAGCATATAGCCGGAAATTCGGTAGAATATAAGTGGCATTCCTAAAAAGCACAAAATTAAAATTGCTGTTAGAATTAATTTTAATAATTGCGTCATATTTCTTTATTTATTGTAAATGTAATAAAAAAATAATTATATAGTATTTGTTTGTTTTTAATTTTATTTATTTGATAAAAAAATATAGATATTGATATTATTTTGATTGTTGTATGATTTTGTCAAAAATAAAAACTTTCCCATTTGAAGAAAGTTTTTTAATTTTTATTCGAATATTAAATTGTTCTGAATTGCAAGTGATTTAAGTTCTGTTTCTTCCCATTCTTTTTGTGAATCACTTTTCAACGTAATTCCACCGCCAACAAAGAGAAAAGCATAATTCTTAAAGAAGCTGGCACACCTTAGATTCACAAAATAATAAATAAAATCTTCGGTCTCCACGCGGATATAACCAGCATAAAACTCTCTGTTAAAATGTTCTATGCTTTTGATACCTTGTGCACAAAGTTCTTTTGGAAAACCACAAACTGCTGGTGTTGGGTGAAGTTCTGAAATGATTTTATCCAAACTTTCCGGACTTACTTCTCCCGAAAAATCTGTTTTGAGGTGCTTTATATTTCCAGAAATTAAGTCCTTAGTTGATGAAACTTTTAGGTTGGATGAGAATTTTCTTAAAACAGATTGGATATATTCTGTTACTGCTTTTTGCTCTTCTATTTCTTTGTCAGTCCAGTTTTCTTCTATAGGAACTGTTCCTGCAACACTCATGGTCTCGAAGGTATTATTCCTTTTATCAAATTTCCCTAATACTTCCGAAAAACCTCCCATCCAGATTTCGCCATTTTTTTCAAATAAATAGCAAAAAGCAGAAGGATAACTCTCGCAAAATTTCAGAAAACTTTTTGTAAGGGATAATTTTTTCTGAGAATCAATATCAAGATACATCAGAAGTTTTCGCCTGGAAAGAACCAATTTCTTAAGCTCATTTTTTTCAATGAAATCCTGAGCTTGTGAGATTTTCAAAGCATAAGATTCGAGTGTTTCTTTTGCGATTTCTATGAAAGAACTTTTACTTTTTGGTGAAACAGATAGGCTCTCAATATGTTCTTTTGATATCTCCTTGATATTTCCTTTGAAGTCCAAAGTCGTCTTAGTATCAAAACTTACAAATGAAACGTTGGCGCCTGAAGTGTTATCGACAGAGAAAAATTGGTCGTTATCTGGTAATTTGAAAATGAGCATTAACAAAAATATTAAACTTTCCCTACTGGAACAATGTTATTCGTCATAGTTGTGTGATTGATAAGATGACCTTTCTCATCTCGGATTTCGATTTGGGAAACATGCATTGTATTGCCCTTTCTGATGAACGTCGCCGTTCCCGTAACAATACCTTCTCTTATTGCTCTCAAGTGATTGCTATTGATATTTGTACCAACGGGAACAGATTTAGAAGTATCCAAATTAATAAGAGAAAGACAAGAGCCTAAGGTCTCCGCCAAAACACAACTTGCACCGCCGTGCATAATTCCGTAAGGTTGATGAACTTTCGGGGTTACAGGCATTGTTGCAGTTAGAGAATTCTCTGAAACATCTGTATAAACAATATCAAGAGTTTCGCCTAATGTATTTTTACTAGCTTTGTTGAGTTGGTCTAATATTTCTATTTTTCTTGCTTCGTCCATAATAGTCGCATGTATCAATTTTAGTATTCAAAATTTTGGAGTTAGAAGTATAAACTTTAACTAATAAATTAGAACTTTGAATTAGTAGATTTGAGAATTCCAGTTTTCAGGTTTTTTTGGAGTGATATCGTATTTGATATAAAAGTTCTGGATTTCTTCCATGATTTCCTCAAAAGTATGAGTTTCCAATTTTTCATATGGAATCTTATAACCAAGATTGATTGTTTTCCTTTTGTAATCTCCACCTGCTAAAACAATTGGAACTTTTGCAGCTAGAGCCATATTATAAAAACCTTTTCTCCATTTTGGGACCCAACTTCTTGTTCCTTCTGGCGTAATTACTAAGCTGAAATCATCCTTTTTAAATTCATTGGCTACAAAATTCACAAGGTTATTTTTTTGAGAACGATCAATCCCGATGCCGCCGATGCTTTTTACAATCCAGCCATAGAAAGGATTTTTCGTATGTGCATCTTTAATAATGATTTTAAGTTTTTTTCCAAGAGACCAATAGGCAAGGTTTCCAAGAAGATATTCGCTGTTGTCTGTGTGCGGAGCAACAACTAGAATACATCTGTCAAGATTATTGACGTTACCTTGAAGCACAACTTTCCATCCGATGATTTTAAGAATGATTTTTGCTAAGATTTTTTTCATAAAAAAAAGTATAACCATAACGGTCATACTTTACAAATTTACAAAATATGTTTATTCTTAAGAAATATCTAAGTATTCTTTGAAATCTTAAAACAGGTTGCTGATGAAATCTACGATTTTGATTGCGATTTCTAGTACTAATTGAATCATTTTAGTGGCTTTTTGTGATTAGAAGTTTATTTCTTGAACAAATTTAGTAATAATTTTGTTTCTTCTTTAATTAAAGAGTTAAAATTTTATTAAATTATTAATTGATTGCTGGGTATTTTACAGCATTGGTCAAGTCGAGGGGGTTATAGTTTTTTCGAATAAAATTTTGAACAAACTTTTCTCTTTCTTTGAACTCTTCTTTACTTGTGATTATTTTTCCACCAATGCTGATGGTCCCTGGTTCGGAAGTATCAAATTTTTCTCTTAAATCTTTCAATGGGTCATTGTAAAATTGGAGCATTTGTTTGTGTGTGTTTTCAATACTTAATTCCAAAGCTTTTTTGCCTGAAAATGATTCTAAAAAACCAAATGTATCGTAAGTTTTTGCTAATTTTTGACTTTTTGACAATTTGAATAAAAAGTTTTCTTTATCATCTTGAAGTTCAAATATTAAACCGGGTAATCCGGAGAATTTGTATGGTCCTTCTGAGATATTGATATCTTTGCAAAACCAAGCCACCCAGTGTCTCCCTCCAAAATCTGTTGTTGCTTTTTGCAGGCTATATTCGCCAGATTTTTTTGTTTCGTTTTCCAAATTCCAATGTAAATTGTCTTTTGTTCTGTATGCGAAATAGTTAACCATAAATTCATAATTTATATTTTCATTGGAATTTCTAATTCTTTTGATGGCAGGAGTTCCGTTCCAGCTATAATTGTGGCCGCCATTTCTATTGATAGAGTCATTTACTATATTAAGATAATTGTAGAATTTTACTTCTTTCGGATTGATATCCAAAGCCATATTTACAGTTCTATAATTATTGGCCGTAGAATCTGGTTTGTATTTGTATTCGTAAATGAAACGATGCGTTTGCGCTTTTGATAGAGTGGTGAGGAATATCAAAAGCAAGAAAGTATATATTTTCATATTAATATTTTGTGATTTGATGGTTGTAAGAGAACTAGGAGAAAAGCGGAAGCCCAAAGACCTTTTGCCCGCTTTTCAACTAATCCACTCTCAATTTTTAGTTAGTTTTAATATGGATTTCTTTTTTGCCGTCTTTGATATTGATGTTCATATCTTTGAAGCTTTTTTTCACCTGCTGGTCAATTTTCATCCTTTCCAGAACGACATCTGCAGAATCTTTGGAGTAATTTTTCCCGTTGATTTTCACACTGTCACTTTCGTCAGAATTGTATTCGATAGTTGTCCCGTTGATGTTGATTTTGTTTTTCTCAACAGTGATTCCATTACTACTATAATTGTCATCTTCGTGGTCATCTTCATCTTGTCCATCATCGCCACGGGTGCTCACTTCATATTCCTTTTCATTGATAACTTTCATTCCTGTAGGAACTACCAACTCATAATCCAATCTGTAGTCTCTGAATCTGTACTCATAAGGATATTCGAAATAGTTGGGAAGGAAAATCCTGTTACCTCTGATTTCTACAGGAACCTTCATCTTAAGAGGCTGGTTGTAGCCATCTGCTTCTTTTTTGACGATGAGATAAGGCGTTTTGATATCATCTTTTCTTGTGATTTCTACATTCGGCCAGTCTTTTTTATAGATGGTTGCTTTATCAGAATAGATTCTTCCAAAATAGGCTTTAAAATTTTCAGGAATTGCTACTTTCTTGCTGTCAAGATAGATGGTGTCATTTGGAGCAGAGATTGAGATATTTTCATAATCTTCATTTTCTCCGCTGTATCGGAAGTTGAAGCTTGATGCGCTCGCCGCCAAAACTCCGATTAGGATAATCCAGATGATTCCCAATGTTCCAAGTACCGGTCCAACATAGTTGAATTTTGACTTTGGTGAGAATAATTTGATTGATAATAATAAGAATGCTACACCGAAGATGATTGTTGGCAAAGCTGCAATAGCAAGCAACAAGTAACCAAGGTTGTTTTCTTCCAGATAGAATCCAAGATTATTATCCATTCCGAACTTATCAGAACCGTAAGCAAACATCATTGCAAACAATCCGATGAAACATCCAGCTGCCATCAATGCTAGTAAAATAGCAAGACAATATTTCAGAACTTTCAAGAAAGAATCTCCCGCAGAACCGATTTTTGGTTTATTCTCATTATAAATCTCTCCCGCTCTTGTTGTTGTCTCATTGGCAAACTGTACTATTTTGCTGGATTCTTCCTTTAAGTTATCGAAGTTTAAAGGTTTTCCTTTCATCTTCAAAAAATCAGAAGCTGATTCTGCTTTTGGTAAAACAGCCCAAAGAATGAAATACAAAATCACTACTAAGAAAGATGAACCCGGAGCTACCCAAAGGAACAAAAATGCGCCAACCCAAATCAATCTCATCCAAGTGATATCCATTCCAAAGTAAGCTGCCAAACCTGCACATACTCCGGCAATCTTTTGTCTTTCCGGGTCACGGAACAATTGTTTCTGAGAATTGCTGCTGTAGCTGCTATAGCTTGTAGAAGATTTTGATTTATTTTGTTTTCCTTCAGAGAAATAAGCTTCTTCCTGCTCATCAATTTGTTCAGGCGTTCCGATTTGAGCAATTACTTTTTCTACGTCAGAATCATTGATGACTTCTCTTTTGGCAAGTACTTCTTTGAAAATCTCGACCATTCGGATTTCAATATCGTGCATTACTTCATCTGCTTCTGATGCATCCAGAGAATTTCTCAAGGCATTCAGATAATCGCTGAGCTTGATATAAGCGTGTTCGTCTATCATAAAAGAGAACCCTGCGAGTGCTATAGATAATGTCTTGTTCATAATATTAGTTTTGAGAGTGAGAGTTTGATGTGATTTGGTTGACGGAGTCTGTTAGTTCCTGCCAGGTTGTTTGTAATTCTGCAAGGAAGAGACTTCCTTTTTCAGTAATCTGATAATACTTTCTTGGCGGTCCGCTTGTAGATTCTTCCCATCTGTAAGCGAGGAATTCGCCGTTTTTCAATCTTGTAAGGAGAGGATAAAGAGTTCCTTCCACTACATCCAGTTTTCCTTTTTTGAGAGATTCTATCAGGTCGGAAACATACATTTCGCGTTGTTGGATAAGACTCAAAATACAGAATTCCAGAATTCCTTTACGCATTTGCGCTTTTGTGTTCTCGGTATTCATATTAATTGTTTGGTTTAAATTCAAATAATTATAAAGTTTAATGTTCTTGCCTGTTGTATTTTTAATAAGCTTCGAACCCGCTTCTCTAACTTTACATTGCAAAGATATGTAAATGAAATGGTATTATGCAATACAAAGTAGTAAATATTTTTTAATTTATATTGTAAGTTATTGATTTTCAATGTAAATATTTTTATTGTTCGAAATTGATAATTCTTAAATATTCTAATGTTTAATTAAAAAAGGACTTTTAAACAAAGTTTATTCGGACGTTTAAACAACATTGATGAAGATTATGTGGTCTAATTTTGCTTTAATAAAATATTTAAACAATGAACAATTATCAAGGAGCATTACAAAAGCCGGTTAATTCTGGCTTTAATGCAAAATCAACCACAGAAGAAGTTATCAAAGGAATTAATCTCGAAGGAAAAATCGCCATTGTAACCGGCGGGAATTCAGGAATTGGTTTGGAAACAGTGAAAACATTATCAAAAGCTGGAGCAACCGTAATTGTTCCTGCAAGAGATATCGAAAAAGCGAAAAGAAATCTTGCTGGAATTGCTAATGTGGAGCTGCAGGAATTAGACTTAGTAAATCCTGATTCGATTGATAAATTTGCTGAAAAATTCTTAGAATCGGGAAGACCGCTTCATTTACTGATTAATAATGCAGGAATAATGTGGGTTCCGCTTCGCAGGGACCATCGTGGTTTTGAATCTCAATTGGCTGTTAATCACCTGGCCCATTTTCAGTTGACGGAAAGATTGTGGCCTGCATTGAAGCAAGCAAACGGCGCAAGAGTAGTGAATGTATCTTCAGGCGGACATCAGTTCTCTGATTTCAATTTTGAAGACCCGAATTTTCTCAATCGGGAATATGAAACGCTGCTTGGTTACGGACAATCTAAAACTGCAGTCAATCTATTTTCGATGGAATTGGATAACCGGGCAAAAGAATTCAATGTGAGAAGTTATGCATTATGTCCGGGCGCAGTCGGCGGAACAGAATTAGGGAGAGAAGCACCTTTGGACTTATTTCAAAAGTTAGGTTATATGGATTCAGAAGGGAATTTGTTGCCGGAAGTCAAGGCTTCTCTGAAAACCATTCCTCAGGGTGCTGCAACCACAGTCTGGTGCGCCACAAGTCCTTTGCTTGATGATTTGGGAGGAATTTATTGCGAGAATGTCGATATTGCTGAGTTGAGTTCCGATGTGAAAATTATCGGTGGAATCAAAGCATATTCTTTGGACGAAACCAATGCAAAAAGATTGTGGAAGTTAAGCGAAGAAATGACAGGAATAGCATTTGCGTTCAGTTGAGATTTGTAACTTTGTGACAATATGGATTATCAGGTTAATTATATCAACCCCGAAATCAAACTTTCCAGTTACGAAGGTAAGTTGTTTAAGACAGAAGCGGCATTTGAAGACCATTTGTTAGTTTGGCTGATTTCCGGTGAAACGAAGATTATTCAGGCAGATGAGAGTTTTTTATTTGGAGCCGGAAGCACTTTTTTGATTCCGAGAAATCAGTTGGCAACCATCATTAATTATCCGAAAGACGGATTGCCCCACAAAGCTGTTGCAATGCATCTGTCATCAAAAAGACTTAGAGAATTTTACAATAACAATCAATTAAAATCAAAAAATCCAACAGGTAAAATCATCAGTTTCGAGAAACATCCTTTATTGGAAAGCTGTTTAAATTCTTTGATTCCGTATTTTGAAATGCAGAATAATTTCCCGGAAAATATCGCGGCATTGAAAATCAATGAAGCTATTAATATTCTTAGAACGATTGATGAAACGATTGATGCTGTACTCAATAATTTCGAAGAACCCGGAAAAATTGATTTGGTGGCTTTTATGGAAAAGAATTTTATGTTCAATATGCCACTGGAGAAATTTGGTTATTTGACTGGCCGAAGTTTAACCACTTTCAAGCGGGATTTCTACAAAGCTTTCAATTCCACACCGCAAAGATGGCTGACCAAAAAACGTCTGGAATTGGCACATTATGAACTTGCCGAGAAACATAAGAAACCTGTTGATGTCTATTATGAAATTGGCTTTGAAAATCTGTCGCATTTTTCTTTTGCGTTCAAGAAGCAGTTTGGTTATTCACCAACACGATTAATGTCAAATTTTTAATAAATTTTAAAAATTGTTGAAGAAAAATTTGCAGATGAAAAATGTTTTCATACTTTCGTAACAGATTTACAAAACGATAATGAATTTTACAACCACAACAACGATTTCTACAACAACTACAATTAGTAGCTGCAGAAAGGTATGTTTGTGACATTGTGAAAAATTAGATAATTAACAAAAGCCTTTCTGAATTCAGAAAGGCTTTTTATTTGTGAATGATGATAAAGAATTAACAGGAGCTCCGTAGGAGCGAAATGTGTGTAGTAAAATAATTGACAGTTTAACAGAGCTCCGTAGGAGCGATACAAAAAAACTAAAATGAAAATTTTAAAATTCGGGGGAACTTCGGTTGGAAGTGTAGAAGCATTGAGAAATGTAAAATCAATCATTGAAAAAGAATTTAATAAAGACAAGCCATTAATTGTTGTTTGTTCCGCCTTATCAGGAATCACGAATGCACTTTTATCGGCATCTCAAGAGGCTTTGAAACAAAATGATTTTTCTGAAATCCTAAAATCTGCAGAAGAAAAACACTATCAGATTATTTCAGAATTATTGCCAAGAACGGCCCAAAATCCATTATTGATGATGGTAAAAGTTAGTTTTAATGAGATTGAGGATGTTTTATTCAGTGTTAAAAATCTGGGAGAATTGTCAGACAGAATCAAAGATAGACTGCTTTCTTACGGAGAACAGATGTCAAGCAAGATTGTTTCTGCTTTTCTTCAATCTGAAGGTTTTCCAGCGGTTTTCCAAGATTCCAGAGAATTGATTTTAACCGATTCTCACTTTGGAAACGCGAATGTCGATTCTAAAAAAACCAATGAAAATCTCAAAAACTGGAACATTGAAAATCAAATCTATGTTGTTACGGGTTTTATCGCAAAAGATAAAAACGATGATACAACAACTTTGGGCAGAGGAGGTTCGGATTACACTGCTGCAATTCTAGGTTCAGGTTTAAAAGCTGATGAAATCCAGATTTGGACAGATGTTGACGGTTTTTTAACTGCTGACCCAAAATTAGTAAAAAATGCGTTTTCTCAGTCAGAACTCAGCTATCAGGAAGCTATGGAAATGTCGTATTTCGGAGCGAAAGTCATTTATCCGCCAACAATGATTCCGGCAATTGAAAGTCAAATCCCGATTTATATCAAAAACACCTTTAAACCAGAAAATGAAGGAACTTTGATTCATCAAAAATCCGAAGTTTCCAAAGGATTAATCAAAGGAATAGTTTCTATCGAGAAAACTTGCCTGATTAATATAACAGGAAACGGGATGATTGGGATGAAGGGCTTCAGTGGAAGATTGTTCAATGCTTTAGCGAGATATGAAGTTAATGTAATATTGATAACTCAGGCGAGTTCGGAACACAGTATTTCGTTTGTTGTTTCTTTCGATGATGAGAAAAAAGCGAAAAAAGCAATCTATGAAGAGTTTGATTTTGAAATTAATTCTAACAAAATTGATGAACCACAGTTCGATAATGAGCTAAGTATTATTTCTGTCGTTGGCGAGAATATGAAAAAAACGAGAGGAATCAGCGGTAAGTTTTTCAGTGCTTTGGGTAAGAATGGAATCAATATCATTGCGATTGCGCAAGGTTCCTCAGAGCTCAATATTTCTGCAGTGATTGAAAGAGCCGAACTCTCAAAAGCACTTAATGTCGTTCACGATTCGCTGCTGCTCTCTCCTGTAAAAACGTTCAATGTGATGTTTGCTGGAACAGGAAATATCGGGAAAGAATTGTTCCGGCAATTGGAAAGAGAACAGCAAAACCTGGAAGAAAATCATCAGATTAAAATCAATGTTGTAGGAATCACCAACAGTCGGGAAATGAAAATTTTCGATAATCCTGAATCTGATTTTGATTTAAATAATAACTTTAATAATAATTTACAAAAATCAGATTTAAAAGAATTTATAAAATCTATTTCAAGTGAAAATTTACCTAATTTGGTTTTTGTAGACAACACTTCCAGTGAAGATGTTGTTGCAGAATATCCGTTATTATTTAACAATAATATTTCTATTGTGACTTGTAACAAAAAAGGAAATTCGTCATCTTACGAGCAGTATAGTAAGTTTAAAAGACTGGCAAAAAAGAATAATGTGAGTTTCTTATACGAGACCAATGTTGGAGCAGGACTTCCAATTATAAAAACCTTAAATGACCTTTGGATTTCCGGTGACGAAATCCTGAAAATCGAAGCTATTTTGTCAGGAACAATTTCCTATATTTTCAATAATTATGTGGGTGATAAGACTTTTGCTGAGGTTGTAAGAACTGCGCAGGAGTTAGGTTATACAGAACCAGACCCAAGAGACGATTTGAACGGAATGGATTTCTCCAGAAAAATGCTGATTCTCGGAAGGGAAATCGGACTGCCATTGGAAATGTCAGATGTCAATATCAAAGATTTTCTTCCGGAAGCTTGTCTTAAAGCCGAAACAATTCCTGAATTCTACAAAGAATTGGAAAAGCACGAACCATACTTTTCATCATTCAAAAACGAAGCTGAAAATTCAGGTAGAAAACTGAGATTAATAGGAGTTCTGGAAGAGGGAAAAATCAACATCGAAGTTCAGATTGTTGATGCCAATCATCCGTTTTTCGGATTGTCGGGCAGCGATAATATCATTTCGTTCACGACTTCCAGGTATAGGAATACACCGTTGGTCGTAAAAGGTCCCGGCGCAGGTGCGGAAGTGACGGCTGCAGGTGTTTTTGCAGATTTGGTAAGAGTTACAGCGCAATAAAAATTATAAATGATAAAAGATAATTGATGAATGATAGCTCAAACAGTTCATTATCATCAATATTTAATCAATTATCATTAATCAATCATCAATTATAAAAATGGATTCTATAAAAGTTTTTGCTCCCGCAACAGTCGCCAACGTGGTTTGTGGTTACGATATTCTCGGTTTTGCGATAGAAGAACCGGGCGATGAAATCATCCTGAGAAAAAATGATTACAACCAAATCATTATCACAAAAATAGAAGGTGATAACGGAAAACTTCCGAAAGACCCGAATAAAAATGTTGTTTCGCATGTTATCCGATTGTTTCTGGAAAAAATCAATTCCAACCAGGGAATTGATATCGAACTCTATAAAAAAATGCCTCTCAACAGCGGAATGGGTTCCAGTGCGGCAAGCAGTGTTGCAGCATTGGTTGCTATCAATGAATTGATGGGGAAACCTTATTCAAAACAAGAACTGTTACCTCTCGCAATGGAAGGTGAAAGAATTGCCTGTGGTAATGCACATGCCGATAATGTGGCGCCGGCACTTTTGGGTGGTTTGGTTTTAGTGAGAAGTTACGAACCGTTGGATGCGCTCAAACTGCCTTATCCAAAAGATTTGTCAGTAGTTTCCGTTCATCCGCACGTAGACGTTCCGACCGGCGAGGCGAGGAAAATCATCAAGGAAAGAATCAGTCTCAAATCTGCGGTTCAGCAATGGGGCAATGTTGCCGGATTGGTTGCCGGATTTTGTACCGGCGATTTGGATTTGGTTAGTCGAAGTATGGAAGATGTTATTATAGAGCCGGTTCGCGCGATGCTGATTCCGTATTTTTATGAGATGAAACAGCTGGCTTTGGACAACGGTGCAATTGGTTTTGGGATTTCCGGTTCAGGCCCGTCGGTTTTTGCATTGTGTGAAAAGAAAAAAACTGCGGAAGAAATTTCATTCAAAATCAAAGAATTACTCAATCAAAAAAACATAGAAAGCGAAGCATTCGTAACAAAAATTAATGATGAAGGAACGAGAGTTATCGATTAAAATTTGGGCAGCTTAATCCGCCTTCCGCTCCCAATCTTTTTATTTTTTAGCAAAAAAACAAAAAGGATTTCCGCTCAAGTCGGGCTGCAGCTTCGCAAAGTTGAAGATTTATCTTCAATCCTATTGTGTTATTCCGCAGAATCTTTACGACGAATTTTAGATTTCTACCGTAATAACAAAATAACTTTAAAATTTAGTCTTCGCTGAGCGTAAGCGCCTTTGCGAACCTTAAAATGTTTTCAATAAAATTAAAAAAATCTTTGCGCACTTTGCGTTCAAAACAGTTCTAAGTAAAAGAAAGAAAAAATGAAATACATATCAACAAGACAACAAGAAGAAACCAATATAAAAACAGCTATTTTAAAAGGTTTGGCCGATGACGGCGGGCTTTTTATGCCGGAGTATATTCCGCAATTGGATTCTGAATTTTTTGAAAATTTACCCAATCTAACGTTGCAGGAAATCGGTTTTCGAGTAGCAAAAGAATTTCTTGGCGAATCCATTTCGGATGATAATCTCAAAGAAATCATCGATGAGGTTCTGAACTTCGAAATTCCTGCGGTTAAAATCTCAGACAATATCTATTCACTGGAATTATTTCACGGTCCGACGATGGCTTTCAAAGATGTCGGAGCAAGATTTATGGCAAGAATGATGTCTTATTTTTCCGAAGGAAAACCAATGAAAGTGATTGCTGCAACTTCGGGAGATACGGGAAGTGCGGTTGCATCGGGATTTTTCGGAGTGCAGGGAATCGAGGTTTATATTCTTTATCCGAAAGGAAAAGTAAGTCCATTACAGGAAAAACAATTGACAACCTGGGGTGGAAATATCAAAGCTTTGGAAATCGATGGCACTTTTGATGATTGCCAGGCCTTGGCAAAACAGATTCTGTCTGATGAAGAACTGAATCAGAAATTTACTTTGACATCAGCAAACAGCATTAATATTGCCAGATTGATTCCACAATCGTTCTATTATTTCTGGGCTTTTGCGCAATTGCAAAAATTAGAAAAACCGATTGTTTTCTCGGTTCCAAGTGGAAATTTTGGAAACTTAACGGCAGGACTTTTTGCTAAGAAAATGGGATTGCCAGTTCATCATTTTGTAGCTTCGACCAATGAAAATGATGTTGTTCCGAAGTTCTTGGAAACTGGGAATTACGAAGCGAAACCATCAAAACAAACGATTAGCAATGCAATGGATGTGGGGAATCCGAGTAATTTCGAAAGGATGAGAAACTTATTTAATAATGATGTTTCAGAATTCAAAAAAGACATCAAGTCTTATTCTTTTTCCGATGAAGAAACGAAAAATGCAATGCGAGAAATTAAGAATAAATTTGATTACATGCTTGACCCACACGGAGCAGTTGCTTATCTTGGATTAGAAAATCTTCGACAAGCTCATAGTGACGAAATAAGTGAAAATTTTGTTGGAATTCTATTGGAAACAGCGCATCCAGCGAAGTTTGTGGAAGTGGTGGAAGATGTTTTGAAAGAGGAAGTTACCATTCCTGAAAAATTGGAAGCATTTAATAAAAAAGAAAAGAAATCTATGGAGTTTCCGGTTGATTTCGCAGCTGTGAAAAACTATCTGATGGGAGAGAAGTGATGGTTTTTTATTGCAATGGCGCAATTTTTTTAAAAAATACGGCTAAAAGTCGCAAAGTTGAAATGTTGTATTTCTTTTACGACTTTCGACATTGCAAAATAAAACTTCCGCCTTTGCAATAAAATATATTGATTTACAGTTTCTAATCCGGAAATAAATCTTATCTTTGCATCCGAATTTACATAATAATCATTAAATAATATTGGAATGTATTTAACATCAGAAAAGAAAGCGGAAATCTTCGCAAAACATGGAAAATCTGCACAAGACACAGGAACAGCTGAAGGACAAGTTGCTCTATTTACTTTTAGAATCAACCACTTGACTCAGCACTTGAAAGCTAATCACAAAGACTTCAACACAGAAAGGTCTCTTGTAAAATTAGTAGGTAAAAGAAAAGCTCTTTTGGATTATTTGAAGAAAAAAGATATCAACAGATATAGAGCAATCATCGCTGAACTAGGAATCAGAAAGTAATCCTAAGCTCACGCAAAAAATTAAAGCAACTCAATTTGAGTTGCTTTTTTTATGTTTAAATTCTCTCTTTCCGAAACAAAAACGTCATATCAATCAGTTCGTCATCAATAATTTTATAAAATCTTTGATTGGTGTCAAGTGAATCCAATCCTCCATATTTTCCTTTGTAGGGGCCAAGTTTTATAAAGTCAAAATATTTAATCTGAAAAGCTTTTGGTAATTTCTGTTTTCCAGAATACCAAGCGATTTTCAATTTTGGAGTAATTGATTTTACAAAAATTGCCAGTTTTTCAATTTCTAAAGGTTCTGAATCTCCACCCATAAAACAAATACAAGTAATAGCTCTGTTGTATTTTTTAATGATATACAAAATAGCATCTTGTGTAAGGCAAAATCCAATATCTTCCTGTAGTTGTGGACTATGACAGTTTTTGCAACGCAAGGGGCAATTAGAAATATTGATGGCTAAAGATACTTCATTCGGAACTTCTTGAAAAACAATGTTATAATCAATGAACTTTAGCATAATGTCTTACAGAGGCTTCTTCTTGTCTTGGCGCAGAAAAATTACTGACTCTTTTCAAATAACCGATGACTCTTGTAAGATAGTCCAGATTTTCACTTTCGCAGGTTGGACATTTTTTCAGGTTTTGTTTGCTGATATGTCCGCAGTCATTACAAACCGTATTCGGAATATTGAATGTGAAATAATTACAGTCTTCCAAAATTGCTATTCTCAAAAGCTGTTGATATTGCTCTTTGGAAAGATGCTCTTCCAGATTAAGATGCAGGGCAGAACCGCCTGTCAAATGTTCAATATACTTTTTACCGTGTAATTTGAATTTGTCCAGAATGTTTGTGGATTCATCTTCAACGATATAAAAATAACTGTTGTAACAGTTTCTGGGAACTTGATAACCATCTTGTTTATCCCATTTTGAAAATTTGACACCCACATTTTCGGCCGGAATCATCTCGCAATTGAACATAACTTCAGCAGATTTATATTTCTTGTTATAATGTTCTATTAGCCCTAATATTTCCTGAACAAAGTTTTCATATTCATGATTATCATTGATTTTGATTCCTAAAAATTCTGCAGATTCCACAAGCCCATTCACACCAATTGTAAGATACTGGCGTTTCATATTGATATAGCCGGAATCGAAAAGTGGCAGCATTCTTTTGCTTTCCAGGTATTTGAGATTTTCGTTGTAGGCCAATTGAACTTTATGAACCAAATCCACAACTTGTTCCAAAAATTCCAGATAAGGAATTCCTTTGTTTACAGCACTTTGAATACATCGATTCAAATTAATTGTAAGAACACTTTTAGAACCTGTTGAGATTCCGCCTGCGCCTAAAGTATAGCTGAAAGTATTATCTGTAATCTCGTTTCTTAATCTGCAGCAACTGCTCAAAGAATCTGCATTGTCACTGATATAAGTGAAAAACGAATGTCCTTTGGAATACATTTCTGCCGTGAAATTGCCATAGTCTTTATCTTTTGCATCACCTTTTTCCGTTAAAAGAGCCATTGTTTCTACCGGAAAGGTTAGAACAGCTTTGGTTCTTTCTTCATTAAACCAATTCATAAATCGTTTTTGAAGCCAGCTCAGTGATTTCCAATCCGGTCTTCTTCCATCAGGGAAAACAAAATCCTCGAAAAGACTTTCAAAATAATATTGGTCATAGTAGGAGATATTCCAAAATACCGCTTGGAAGTTTCTAGCGCCAGTTGGCTGATTGATAGAATAGACAATTTGCTCAAAACAATCTGTAATCACTTTGTCCAGACTTCTTTGTTTTAAGGAAAGGTCAACGATTTTATCAGAATCCAAATAATAATCATCGCCGTACTCTTTCTGTATAAAATGGTTCATATACATCAGGAATTCTGGTGTTGCACAAGCACCGCTCAACATACTGGAAACCATAAAAACCAGATTGATGAAACCACCGCAAAATGATTTGAGATTGGTTGGCGCTTTGGAATTTCCTCCAATCGATTTTGTTCCGTCAATCAGCCACGGATACATTGTGATACTTGCACAGTAATTGGCAAGGCTGGTTTCGTCGTTCTTATAAATGAAATGATTGTTGAGCAGTTTTATATACTTGTCAGAGACCTCTTTTCCATACATATCCTTTAATTTGTCGGTCAACATTTTTCTGTTGAGACGGATGAAGTTTGACTTTGGTAATTCTCCAATCAATGTTGCCAAATTCTTGTTGTCAACGTTGGCATTGGCGTCATATCTGCTTCCTGTCGCGGCATTGGAAGCATCACAATAATCTATCAAAAACTCCAGCTTGTCTTTTACTTCTCGGTCTTCTGTGTGCTTTTGGCGATACAGCATATAAGACTTGGCAACGTGATAATATTGCTCTTTCATCAAGGCAATTTCCACTTGATTCTGAATCTCTTCCACAGAAATCTGATTCCTGATACTGATTCTGCTAAGGATGTTTCCCAAAGCTTCCTGTGTTGCAAAACTGCCAACAGAGAGAAAAGCTTTTGAAATGGCATTTTTGATTTTTTTGATGGAGAAAACTTCCTTTTTTCCGTCTCTTTTGATAATAATCGTTTCCATAAGTATATAGTTGTAGCTGTCCGTAAATGAAGGATTTACAGATGGGTTGATGAACATTTAAAAAAGCTGTACATCAAATTTAGAGACATTAATGGATTAATTTGTCCTTTAGGAAGTCTAATTTTCTATGAGATTATTCAGTTGAGAGGTGTTCAATTTTTGTGTAAATTGAATGTTTTTTGTGATGGGATTCTTTGAGATGTTTCAAATAAAAAAGCAACTCGGGTTGAGTTGCTTTTATTTATTAGCCAATTTGTTTTTCTAAAATATCTTTGAAGTGAATTTCCCATTCTCCAATGTAAGTTCGCGATTTTCTAAAAGGATTATTAGCATTTGAACCATTAAAAAAATACTCTTTTTCATCATCAACTACAACCAAATACCAGATTTGATTTTCTTTGATTGTTTTAAAATGATGGCATTCGTTTTTTAAATCATAACCATTTTCAATTTGACTTAATTCAAAAAATCCATTTCTTTCGCTAGCAAATTTTTTTATAAGTTGATAAGCATTAAATTCTAATTGTGTTAATTTATTCATAAGATAAAATTTAAATTAATAAATACAAAGATATTTACAAATCAAAGTTTAAAATTTTTGCTTATTTGAAAATGGGTTTAAAGTTTAAATTGTTGATAATTAATTATTTGCTAATTGGTTTATAACCTCAGATTTCCTAGAATCCTTAAACAGAAAATATCCGCCAATCAAACTCAACAAAATAAACAATCCAAAACTTATCAAAGAAAATAATTTTCCTTTCTCGATAACAGCGGGTTCAAATTTCATTTCGATTTTATGCTTTCCTGCAGGAACATAAAGCGCTCTCAAAAGATAATCTGCTTTGATATAATCTACTTTGCTTCCATCCAGATAAACATTCCAACCGTGTGGATAATATATTTCTGAAAATACAGCCAACTGAGACGTTTTAGAAGAAGAATCAAAAGATAATTCGTTTGGTTGATAAGTTTTTAAAGCCAAATAAGCTGTTGAATCCTTAACCAAATTTTTTCCGTTGAAATATGCTTTATCATCTTTAGAAATCACGGCGATTTTCTTTGTATCAACATTTCCAGTTTCGTTAATTTCCTCATTTGGATTATTTACAAATTTGATATCAGAAACAAACCAAGCGTTTCCATTAGCTTCCAGATTTGGAATGATTTGAGGTTTTTGTTGGTCTCCAACCAAGAAATATTTGGTGTTCAATAGATTCAAAATTCTTGGCGTTTTTTCTGGGTCGGTTGCTCCGAAATATTGATTAATCAAGTCATCGTAACGTCTCAACTTAACAGCGTGATAGCCTCCGATTGATGATTTGAAATAAGATGTATTCGTTTCACTGAAAGTTCCCAAAACATTATTGAAAATCCTGTAATGGTCTTTATCTTTTTCGGCAATCGTTTGCAGAGCTTTATTCACATTCGTCTGTTGCAAAAGGCTTTGAACAAAAGAATCGTTTCCTGCTTTGCTCATCAGGTATTCCGAATTTTCTGTCTGGAAAGGATAATCAGCAAAAGTTTTATCTACAAAATTATCATCGTTCAGATAACGTCTGTTAACTGTCCAAAGGTCGAATAAACTTACAACTCCGATAATCAGTAAAGCAATATTGATATTGAGTTTTTTCTTCAATCCTAAAAACAAGACAATAGCTGTAATCGCTACGAAAACAATTGCTTTCAAAGCATCGGCTTGGAACATTTTGTAGCGCTCGTCAATCAAATAATCCAAAACGTAAGGTGGAAGATAAGTTTTCTCATTAGCTGTATAAAAACCTAACATTCCTTTTCCGAAAAGTGTTAACAACAAAGTGATTCCTAAAACAGTTCCCGAAACATAAATCAAAGTTTTCTTTTTACTTTCTTCTGTTAATTTATCATTTGTGAAAAATTGATAAAGTCCGAGAATCGCAATGAAAGGAAACAGAAATTCCACAACAACCAAGATAGAAGACGGTGCACGGAACTTGTTGTACATCGGAACATAATCGATGAAGAAATCTGTAAGCACAGAGAAATTGCTTCCCCAAGCTAAGAAAATTGTCAAAACCGACGCGCCTAAAATCCAATATCTGTATTTTTTTCCGGCAAAGAAAAATCCTAAAATTGCCAAGAAACAAACAACTGCGCCTTGATAAGCCGGACCAGAAGTTGACGGCTGGTCTCCCCAATAGGTCGGACTGCTGAATCCTTTGAGGAACATATCGTATTCCTGTTGAGATTTGATGTTTTCCTGATCCAATTCCTGGATGTGCTCCATTATTTTGTCAGAACCTTCTTCCTGGCTTCCACCTCCCATCAATCTGGGAATGAATAAGTTAAGGGTTTCCAGCTTTCCGTAGCTCCACATTGTGATGCTTTCTTTGTCCATTCCGTCTTTTCCGGAAGTATGAGATTTGGTATTCAGGATTTGTTTTCCACGCACGGTTTCTTTCACATATTCGGCGTTTGCCATAATTCTCTGTGAGTTCATTCCAACTCCGAGGATTACACCTAAACCAACAATTCCTGAAGAAATCAAGAAGTGTTTCCATTCGATTTTTCCTTTGATAGCTCTTATTAATTCTGATAAAAACAAAAATCCTAATCCAATGAACAGGTAATAAGTCATCTGTGGGTGATTCGCACATATCTGTAAACCTGCAAAAAGTGTTGTGACGATAAATCCGAGAATATATTTTTTTCTAATATAAACTAAAAGAATTCCGGCCAACAACGGTGCGAAATAAGCAATCGTGTGAACTTTTCCGTTATGTCCAGCCGCAATGATAATATAGAAATATGTGGATAATCCAAAGAATGTCGCACCTAGCAAAGCGTATTTCCAGTTACGAACGGCAACCATTCCCAAAAAGAAAAATCCGGCAAATAGTAAGAAAAGGTAATTGGCAGGTTTTGGCAGGAACAAAAACAAGTCATCAATTTTTTTGATAATATCACCTCGGAACTGAGCTCCGGTCTGATAAGTCGGCATTCCTCCGAACATCGCGTCGCTCCAGTAAGTTTCTTTGTCGTTATTCGCACGATATTGCAAAAGTTCTTCTGCACCTCCTTTATAGAAAACGATGTCGTGTTGCATCAGTCGTTTTCCGGAGATTACAGGATTTGCATATAGAACTGCCAACAAAACGAAAATCACCAGACTGGCGATAACGAATAGGATATTTTTCTTGTTTTTGAACATATAAAATGTCTTTTTAATTTTAAATTCCAAATTTAATATTAAAAAACCTTTCAGGCTTAAAAATCTGAAAGGTTTTGTGTTTATTTTAGTTAAGATTTAAATTAATTTTTTTTCTCTTCCTTTACTTCCTCATAATCTACAGTTTCTGCGTCCCAATTTACTTTTTTGTTGGGCATTTTTTTAGAACCTGTCTGCTCGTTCTGTTGTTGGTTTCTTGGATTAAGATTTGGAAAGTTTTTATAAAATGCATTGAAAAACAATCGTTTCAAAATATTCCAAACGAAGAATATAATGATGGTTGCCAATATGAATTCGAAAATGTATTTCATTTCCTGATTTTATTTATAAGAAGGATTAATGATAATAGATGTCGTAGAGTTTTTGGTCATACTCTGTGTCTGTTTTCCGTCTGATAAAGTTTCTTTCTGATTCGTTTTTACAGATAGATTTTGATTCAGAAGCCAGCCTGTATTTTCATCTATGATGATTTTTCCGCTTTCCGAGCCACCCATGCTCATCGTGTGCGTCATTCCGTCTTTGGATTGTTTATCAGATTTAGAAGGAATTACACCATTAACATTGATTTCTGCTTTTCCGTCCTCAACCTTTACCAAAGTAAATGTCAAAGTTTGTTTCAATTTTCCACTTGGGTCTATATCCTCAGATGTTGACCATTTTTCTCCAATTTTAATACCTTTTGCTGGAATTAATTTAAGGTTTTTACTTAATTGCTCTTTCAGCATTTCTTCATTAAAACCAGCTTTAAAGCTTTTAATAAAATCATCCTGTTGCTTAGTGTCTTTTACAGTTCCGGCAATTGATTTTCTTAAGTTATTATGAACAGATTCAAAACCTGTAATAGATTTGATATTTCCGTAAGCGTCCATTTTCACATTCAGTTTGTTGCCGGCCAAACCTTTGCTTACGATGTAATCCATTTTTAGATTATCTTCTTTTGGAGCAGGTTTTTTAGTGTCTATGGATACCGTTTTTCCGTTAGCTGTTGTAGACATTCTTTTTCCAACCATATTCAAAGTCAAATCGTAGATATTGTCTTTAAAATCATTTACGGTTATAGACATTTCGTCAGTAGTTTCACTCGTTCCGGACATTGTTTTTCCGTCTGGTGAGGTCAATTGCTGTATCTCTCTCTGATAAGAAACCAAAGGATAGGTTGTTCCTTTTTCCAGAATGAATTTCTGCTTATAAATCCCACTGCTGTCAGCAATAGCTTTTGGTTTTGAGGCTTCTTCCGGAGAAACTTCTACGGTTACAGTTTCTGTTTTTCCCGTTTTTGGGTCAACTCTTGTAACGGTTTTGGTTTCCTTTTTACAAGCTGTTAATGTTATTGCGATTAGCGCAAGCGCTGTTATTTTTTTCATAAATGACATTTGATAAATGAATAAAGCTAAATTGATTGATTTATTAATTATTCATTTTTAATTATTAATTATCTTCTGTCTCACGGCTTCATAAAGAATTGCGCCACAAGCTACAGAGACGTTCAGAGACTGGGTTTTACCTTCAATCGGAAGTTTTATTTTTTCATCTGAATGATGAAGCACTTCTTTGGAGATTCCTGTTTCCTCATTTCCCATCACGATAGCACACGGTTCTGTGAAGTTGACATCGTATATCAATTTTTGCGCCTTTTCTGTTGCAGCAAAAACGGAAACACCGCTTTGTTGCAGAAAATCAACAGTATGAGCCAGATTTTTTTCTTTACAGATTTTGATGTTATAAATCGCTCCAGCCGAAGTTTTAATTGCATCTGAGTTGATTGGAGCCGCTCCTTTTTCAGGAATTACAATGGCATCAACGCCTACACATTCTGCAGTTCTGCAAATCGCTCCGAAGTTTCTGACATCTGTCAATCTGTCAAGAACAAGGATAAAAGGTGTTTTTCCTTCCTCAAAAAGTTGAGGTAAAACATCCTCGATTTTATAAAATGGAACATCAGAGATGAAAGCAACTACACCCTGATGGTTTTTTCTCGTGAAACGATTCAGTTTTTCTACGGGAACGTAGTTGGGACGAATGTTATGTTTTGATAAAAGTTGTTTTAGCTCGATATAGATTTCACCTTGCAAAGCATTCTGAACAAAAATTTTGTCAATTGTTTTCCCTGCTTCTAAGGCTTCTAATATTGGTCTTAGTCCGAAGATAAAATCGTCTTTTTTCTGCTCGTTCATTATAAAAATTTGTTTTGCAAAAGTAAGGTTTTTGATTTTAGAATTATCTTAAGAAAAATGTAAAGTTGTTAAGATTGTAATAATAGTTGTTTTATAATTCAGAAAGTGGCGAAGTATAGTGAGAATCTTATTCTAATTTAAAGATTTCTCGTACCTCGAAATGACAGGTTCAAAAATCTACAAAACTGAATTTACAATTCAACTCACTCCAATACAAAAACCAAAAACTCATCATTCTCCGTTTTGAATTTCAAATCGCCGGTTTTTCTCAAATCTTCGAATAACGAAGTAGGAAAAGTGTTATCAAATTGTTTTGTTTTAAAGAATTTTCCTTTGATTGTCAGTGGGATTCTCTTAATCAATTTATCTGTTGTAACAGGAATTTTGAATTTTCTTTTTTCAGGGTCTTTGGAATCGACGTAAAAGCAATAATCAATCAATTCTGCTTTGTCGATATACTTTTTGTAATCTGATGTTTTTATGAAATTTGGCAGGTTGGTGTCTGCCCAAGTCAAGTAAAAAACTTCTATTTCCTGAGTTTTACTGATTGGATGATAATATTTGAACCTTTCATTCTCAGATTTTGAAAATGATAAAATCATTAAAATTAAAATCGGAAAAAGAAATCGAAAATTAAAAGAAATCATTTATCACTATAATTTATCATTTATAAACTGCTAAGTCCTTCTCCAATCAAAGCTCTTTTCTGAGAAAGTATATAACCATAATGAATACTCTCGTGCATATTGTTGAAAACAATCGCATCTTGGATATTCTTCAAATCAATTCCGAAACTTGTGGAATAAGGTGTATAATCTGAGAAAAAATCTGCATCATAATCCTTCATTAGAATCTTTGAAGTTTCAATGAGAAGATAAGCCAAATCTTCCATTTCGGATTGTTTCACATCTATATTTGCAAATGTTCCTTTTTTGTAGGTCTCAACCCAATATTTGTCAATTCGGAATTGGTTTCCGCTTAGATAATAACAAAGCAGTTGTTGCTGGGCAATACAATGCGCAATGTTCCAGTAGATATTATTGTTGAAGCCGTCAGGGATTGTGAGAAGGTCTTTTTCTGAAGTGTTTTGTAAAATGTCAAGCAGATTTTTTCTGACTTGTCTATGATTGGCAAAATGATAATTCATTTTATAATAAAAATTTTATTAATTCAAAGTTATACTAATTATAATAAACGACAAATAATCAGAATTGATATATTCTTCGACTTCTTACATCTAACTTTCGGCTTCTTACTTTTTAACAAATATTTAACGCAAGATTAGCAATTGTTGTGTTTGCTGTTGCGGGTTTTTATATGAAATTTACCAATTATTAAGATTAACTATGTCAGAATTGAATCAAGCAGAAGATATCAGACAACTTACAGAGAAAGTAAAAGAACAAAATTACTTTTTTAATATCCTAAAACAAGAAATCAACCGCGCTATTATCGGTCAGGAATATATGATTGACCGTCTATTGATAGGACTTCTGGGAAACGGTCACGTTCTTTTGGAAGGTGTTCCAGGTTTGGCAAAAACTCTCGCAATCAAAACTTTGGCGGAGGCTGTTCACGGACAGTTTTCAAGAATTCAGTTTACACCGGATTTGTTGCCTGCGGATGTTGTGGGAACAATGATTTATAATGTAAAAGATAACGATTTTTCTATAAAAAAAGGACCTGTATTTGCAAACTTCGTTTTGGCTGATGAGATTAACAGGGCTCCAGCGAAAGTTCAGTCTGCACTTCTGGAAGTAATGCAGGAAAAGCAGGTCACAATTGGTGACGAAACAATGCTTTTGCCAAAACCTTTCCTTGTATTGGCCACTCAAAACCCGATTGACCAAGAAGGAACTTACCTTTTACCGGAAGCACAGACCGACCGTTTTATGCTGAAGTGTAAAATAGATTATCCGGAGTTTGAAGATGAAAGAAAGGTAATGAGAATGATTTCTACGCAAGATATTCCACAAATCAGACAGGTTGTGAATCTTGAACAAATTGTTGAAGCTAAAAAACTTATCAATCAGATTTACCTAGACGAAAAAATTGAAAAATATATTCTGGATATGGTTTTCGCAACACGTTATCCTGAAAAATATGGCTTATCTGAACTTAAAAATTATATCAGTTTCGGTGCATCGCCAAGAGCAAGTATCAATTTAGCAATTGCTTCCAGAGCTTATGCTTTCATCAAAGGAAGAGCATTTGTGATTCCGGAAGATGTGAAGGAAATTGCAAAAGACGTTTTGAGACATAGAATTGGATTAAGTTTCGAAGCGGAAGCGGAAGAAGTAACTCAGGACGAAATCGTCAATAGGATTCTTAGTAAAGTTCAAGCACCTTAAACGAGTTGGAGGGTTTGAGAGCTGAAAGTTTTTGGTTTTGAAAATTCCGTAGGAATTAAATGTTTGTAGAAAATACAAATCCCAAAATAAAGGCGGCTCCGGAGGAGTCGAACTTAGAAATATTAGAAAAATAATTAGGACAAATTTTGTTCTTAAATTTGGTTATCGGTTGATAGTAGTCAGTTGTCGAATTATATATCAAGAAAAGAGATGATTTGAAAACTATCAACAGATGACCGACAAAATTAGAGACACTTCGACAAGCTCAGTGTGACACTCTCATACTAACCGATTCAATAGGAACTTTTCAGTCTGAGATTGTCAAAGACTTTTAGAGTTATTAAAATTAATATGCAGATAAAAGATATCGTCAAAAAAGTAAAGCAGATAGAAATCCGAACTCGAAAGAAAACGGAAGCATCGCTTATGGGACAATATCACAGTGCTTTCAAAGGTCAGGGGATGACATTTTCCGAGGTTCGACAATACCAATTCGGAGACGACACAAGGAGAATCGACTGGAACAAAACAGCACGATTCCGTGAACCATTCGTGAAAGTAATGGAAGAGGAGCGAGAGTTGACAATGATGTTGCTCGTGGACATTTCTGCATCTATGGATTATGGAACCAAAACTCAATTAAAGAGAGAATATGTTGCAGAAATATGTGCTTCTCTGGGATTTTCAGCGACGGGAAATAATGATAAAGTCGGATTGATTTTATACGCTGATAAAGTTCTGAAAGTTGTTCCGCCACAAAAAGGAAGAAAACATGTTTTATCGATTGTCAGTAATATTTTGTCAGCAGATTATGTTCCTGCTGAATCGGATTTGAATTCGGCTTTTAACTATATGATGAGTGTTTTCAAAAGGAAATCTCTGGTCTTTGTTTTTTC
>QFQW01000048.1 GCA_003248755.1 Chryseobacterium sp.
GGCAAATATTTCTTAAAATTAATTTTTCGAAAGTTTGCACCACCATCTATTAATTTTAATCTTATTTTACCGAACTCCTACGCTGCCAATTCTTTCGTTTTGGTTCTGCAAATATATGGCGGAATAATCTGTACTTGCAAATGTAATTAACAATGAGTTTACAATTGTGTAAAAATACATTAATTAATAAACTGTAAAACAGAACAATATAAAACATTTTAAAGTTATCCACATTATGTTAAATTCAATTACAGGAAAGATAAGTCAAGATTCTATAGTAATTGTGACGAGGATAGTAGTGATTTGCGTTTTGTTATTTTGCATTAATTAAAGGCCAATCTTCTATCCGTTATACCTTATTAATATATAAGAAATTGGGAAATAGTTGTCGAGAAATATAAAAGATGTAAGTGAATAAGTCAGCGGCAAAATGAAATATGGAAACGTTCGGTTTTTTGGCAAGCATTAATTGCAATAATAAATTAAATTTTCTATTGATAGAATTGTGTAAAAATAATCTAAAAATCAATCGAGAATTATTTAATAATAATTTTGTATTTGCTTTTGAAATCCCAAAGCCCAATAAATTAGATTAAGTAGATTAATATTTTTGAATAGAATTTTAAATTCAGTTTTGGATTTTTTTATACCTTATATATATATAGTATGAAAGTGATAATCCTAATGTGTCTGCTAAAGCATCTAAAGCTTCGAGTGAACGGCCAAGTTTCATAGTATCTTGCAAGATTTCTGTCAATAATGCATAAGAAACCAGAATCAGAAAAAAATAAAGAAAACTTATTTTAGGAAAACGAAGCCTGAAGAAAAATCCTAGTAAAAAGAAAATAGTAAAATGAATGAGCTTGTCCAAATGTGGAAACATAAAAGCGTATTCTTTGTTTTCCAAACCCGGGCGCAAAAGCATATAAGTAAGAAATGCCCAATAAATGGGCAATATTATCTTACTATATTTTGTTATGACATTATCCAACGACTTCTTGGTATTCTTCTGCAGATAATAGTGTGGACAAATCTGTTGAGTCGGAAATCTTTAGTTTGATAATCCAGCCTTTCCCATAAGGATCTGTATTTACCAATTCTGGCTGATCTTCTAGTTCTGCATTAACTTCTAAAACCGTGCCCGGAACCGGAAGGTAAAGATCTGAAACTGTCTTCACAGCTTCTACGCTACCGAATACATCGCCTTCGTTGAGATCTTCGTCAACTGTATCAACGTCTACGAAAACAATATCGCCTAGTTCTCCTTGGGCATAATCTGTAATTCCAATTGTAGCAACGTCTCCTTCTACCTTAATCCATTCGTGGTCTTTGGTGTACTTTAATTCTGATGGTGTGTTCATTTCTTTTGATTAGGTTTTCGCAAATTTAATTATATAATTAAGATATAACAATAGAATAAAAATAAATTACAAAAAAAGAGCAAACAAATTGTTTACTCTTTTTAATTATCAGCGGTGATTAAGATTCTAAAATAATTCTGATTTATATTAGTTGCTTGAACCTCCAAAAGTCATTGTAGCAGTAATACCTGCTCTAAGTGTTGACAATGGGAAAGCTGTTGAAATCTTATATTTTGTCATCATCTGATCATAGAAGAATTTCAGATTCAAATTCTGAGACATATTATAGTCAGCAGATAACTTGAGACTAAATATTTTTTGTCCCCCCGTTACTTGAGAGTCATCAATCAGGATATTAGTAATTGTAGTTTTACTATCTCTAATTGACAGGTCTGCCCTCATATTAAGATCGCTCTTGATATCTCTGGCTTTACCTTTATAATTAATTCTAATTTTGAGATTTTTTAAAATATATCCATAACCTACTACAAATTCGTTTCCTAGTTCTTCTGTCAATGTTGTATTAACCAAACCTAAAAGATAAGTTCTGTCTCTGTTATAATTAAAACGGAACTGCATGTTATTTCTCATCGTAACGTCAAAACCAATTAACGGAGAAAATAATTCTACATATCCAACCTGAGTGAAAGTATAAGGATTATATCTGTTGCCATTGGAATCATAAGCCGTGCTTGCATTATTCAAATCTCTATTATAATAATCTATGCTGGACTGAACACCCGACATTGTGAATGTAGAAACATAAGAATGCAAAACATCAAATTTTGAGAACTGACTATTAATAATAGGAATATTTCTAAGACCCGAATAAACTAATTTCCAGTTTGGCAATGGAATACCTGCTTTCGTCGGATTACCCATTTTTTTAGGAGACTTACCTTCGATAGCAGATTTGAAAGCCGGAATTAAAACATAAGAATTACTCTTTGAATAACCTGCTGTAAATCCTTCCGAATCTCTTATTCCTTCATATTGTTGAGAAATTAGTAATGCATTATCCTTTATAGCTTGATAAATTGCTGTTCCATCTTTGAAAGCTGTGTTAAATGACCAAGCCGTGTTGGAGTAAGTAATCAATTCTGTTCCGAAAGCATCTCTATATCCCCGATAATTTGTCAAATCATCTACAACATTATAACCACCTTGGACAAAATTTCTACTATAATTTTGAAGTACATTAAAATCTACTCTCAGATCATTTGCTGGCATCATCTGTAAATCTGCAGTGATCGTTCTGTTGTTAAGTTCTGAATAAGCATCATTCATCAAGGTAGAATTAGAAACCCATCCATTTTCAATTACTGTTCTTCTAATATCTGCTTGAGATCCTAATAGGAATCCGATTGTTGGACCACCAAGAGTTTGCCCGTATCCATAGAAATTAGGCGCAGACAATAATCCCGGTAATACAATTCCATTATTCTCATTATAATTGAAATTCAATTGTTTCAATGATGTCAATGCATAAGCCGCAGCCTGAATTGGTGTCAACTTATTTTTAAATTTATAATTTTTGAATTTGAATCTGCTATTCTTTTTTGTAAATGCCTGATTATAAACATTCGCTAGTGAGTCAATTTCCTGACGACGTTTTTGCATCTTATCATTAATCTTTTTAAAGTAATTGAATTTACTCAAAAACTTAGGAATATCCATGGTTGAAGTTGCAACAATTGCATTCGTATTCTGAGAAATATTACCCAGATTTTCATAAGCACCTGTATCCTGGTTGTAGAAGTTTCTTACAGCCGTAGATCTTGCATTCCAGTTATATTGGAATTGGTAACTCAATTCAGCATTAATGAAATCCAAATATGGTAAATATTCAAATGGTAATCTATAGTTCAACTGCGCTCTGTGGTTATACAATACAGGACGTCCGGCTCTGAATGGATTGCTAAAAATAGAACGATTACTCATGCTATTAACATCAATCTGATCATTGAGCGTTTTGGTCTCAGAATTAATTTCCAATTTAAGAGATTTTGTAAAATTAAATCCTAAGCTATATTGCCATCCGAAGAAGAAGTTTCTATTCTTGATAACATCGAAGTCATTACCGCCGTTTCCTGAAAGTAAAGCATCTACATTACGATATTCTAGCTCATTATAATTTCTATCTAAAATTGTTCTGAAAGATAATCTTGTAGGTACTGGATTAAAATTGAATTCTTTGGCCCATCTAAGATATTTGTAAGATTTTGCAGTATCGCTAATCATCTTGTTGAATGGTCTCAGAACAAATGGTTTGAAGGTATAATTATATTCTACGTATCCTTTGAGATATTGTTTATAGTTACGTTTGGTATAAACATCTCTATAGAAATCGTCATTATATATAGCAGTAACATTTAAGTTTTCCACGTCATAGAATTTGGCTTTTTTATCAGGATTCATTCTATCTTTTCTCATATTCACAACACCAATGCTTCTCTGTTGTGTATATGTACGAACTACTTTTTTCAGCTCATCCTGGTTTGGGGCCTTTTTAAGTTCCACATCATTATCAAGCGGATTATATTTAGGATCAGTAATAGTTTGTGAGTATGAGTAATTTAAAGGAATTTTCATACCTGCTTTTTCAGGCAAGAATTTGTCAACATTAACAGTCGTATTAATACTGAATGCAGAATTCTCATCCTGAGATCTTTCCGATGGTTTCTGATCAATTGCTCCAAATCCGATAGAGGCATAAGAGGCATTGGCATTCACCATTGCAAAATCTCCAAGATTGAAGTTTAGGCTGGCATTACCGGCATAACCTCCTTTGTTTTCAATTTCCGATAAACGAATCTCGTTTACCCAAAGAACCAAATCTTTCGGCGAAGCTTTTAAGCTTTTTAAATCCCCAGCTTCATTACGAACACCAATCATAATTGTTGTGACGTTACCAATACTTGGACGACCTTTTACATAGATTTTTTTATCTGCTTCTGCATTTCCAAATGTCTCGTACAAGTATCTCTGGTCTATATTTAAAATGCCTTCCCTCATCAATTCATCTCTTTTCAATTTTGCATTTACAAAGTTTTCTATTTCGAGATCTACATTATTCTCAACAGGCCAAATATCTAATTGAGAAGTTGCGTTTCTAGCAGTATATTTTAAAGAAGCTTCATATTCATAATAGTTATCCACAGCATCACTACCAAAACGAATGAAAAACTTTGCATCAGGATCAAGATTACTTTCATTTGCAGTCATCTGATTTGTCTGATTTTCTGCGTGTACAAATAATTGCAGTTTTTTATAACGACGCATATCCAAACTTGTATTCTTGAAAACACCTTTGGATGTTCTAAGATTAGTAGCCTTCATATACAAAGAAGACTCATTTTGTCTTTGCGCACCAGCATTTCCACTTAACACCTGTCTGTCAATTCCCGGAGGTAAAACATATGGAGGTGTTCCCAATGCATTTTCTTCTAAGTTGACACTTCCAATATCAAAGTTGCTATTATCCTCCGGTAGAGTTCCTTCATTTTCTCCTGTTCCACTGGAAGCGATATTTTTGGAATATTTTCTCCAGTCTGACCTTACCAAATCAAATGAACCAAATCTAAGCGTAGATGTTTGATCAAATCCTTTCAATAATAATCTTGCAAATCTGATATTATTAAGGACAGAAGCATCAGACCCTTCAATAACTTGAGAACCATCTGCACCATCATAATTGGCTACCGGAATTCTGAATAAATACCATTTTACTTTGCTGGACTGTCCATTTTCAAATTTAACATCCGCTTCTTTTACATCAACGATTTTGTTTTGTCCTAATACCAAACTTGTAGGTGAAAGGTCAATGGTATATTGATTATAATTTTCCGTTTGGTCTAAGTTGTAGTCTCTGTTTACATCTTCTGCATCCGGAGTTTGTGTTGCAACTTCCAAAGTATTGGCAGCCGAGTTACCTTCCGGATTTCTGAAATAACGATAACGCTCTACTAGAGATGAAGCAAGATTACCTTGGAATTGATCTGACAAATAAAATAAAAAGTTATCAGAAGCCGGATCTAATTCATTTGTTACAGGATTTACAAAGCTAACTCCGAATTTCTGCTGCTCTTGTGTTCCATTAAGACCATCATACCCCAAATCCTGTTGTGCTCTTTCATCTCCTTCGGTTGAGAATGCATAAAGAATAGGGAATTGCCTTGGCTGTGTTCCCCAGTTTGTTGTAGAAGTATTAGTTATATTACTTGCCGTGGGCAAACCGTTCTCAAATTGAAGTTTCCCGTCTTTTAAAACATCTTCGGAAACATTTCCTAATTGTAGTAATAATTTTGGATCGCTTCCTAGAGTATTACCATCAGCGTGTGGATCCATTAGCCAAAACTCTACATAATCGATATTTGAAGTTACAAAATTCGTAACAGAAATAGGTCTCATCAATCCACCCCATCTTTGTGATGTTGTTTCTGTATTTGGATTAACGTTGTAAGGTCCTCTTAGTTCTGGGTAATATGTGATATCAAAAGTATTAAGGAGCGTTTGCTCACCCGCTACATAATCTCTATTGTTATAAAGTTCCTTCATCTGAACTCTTCGGGATGCATGGTTGGAAAGTACCTGTGCATTGATTCCATTGGGTGCACTACCGCCAACTCCATAGAATCTTGGGTCAATTGTGTACCAAGATACCAATCCTCTTCCGTTTCCACTTCTTAGATCATCATTATTGACACTAGTTGGGAATAAAATATCATTCAGGTTTTTCTCTGGTCTGGAAGCTATACTCCACATTGCAGGTTCCTTTAATGATATTTTTGAAGTGGTCTGTTCAAAATCGTCAATGTAAGATTGATCATTGATACCCTTGCTTTGTCCCGGAATCAGATATGCTCCTTCAGCTTTGAAATTAAGATTCGAAGGTGCTTCTGTATTAACAAATGGAATCTTGTCCGTTAATCTTGTAAGGAAAGGCAATTCATTATTATACATCATATTGAATCCTGCCATCGTATTGCTTACAGCCTCTTGACCGTAATTAACTTTTTGAGTTAATGGTCTTTCCGCATAATTAACAACTGTTGCTCCTAATGTGAAATGCTCATTGAATTTTCTTTCTAGATTTAGCCCCCAGAAACTTTTTCTCTGTGTATTAAACGTCAATTGATTCTCTAAAGAAATATTAATGGCTTGTCCAGATTGTTTAACTGTTTCATTAATAATATTAACCGTTCCAAGCATGTAATCTACAGTGTAATCTACACCTTCAACGAGTTGTGTCCCGTTTGCTGTCACTTTTACAGATCCTTGAGGAACATTAATTGCACCCAAGGAAATCCCTTGTCCCTGACTTCCTTTATATCGTCCTTCTATTATATATCTCTGTTCTTGAGGCAATTGCGCCTTTTGAGTTGTGTAGAGTTCATTAAACACAAAAGCTTTTTTATCTCCTGACAAAATCCCATCAAGATAACTTCCAAATGGCTGAACTTTTGTAAATATTATTTTACCATTTTCAGCATCAACAGTAGTTCCATTTACAAAGTCAAAAATTCCGTCTCCTTTTGTTCCATCAGCATTAGTCTGTAAATCATTATTTGCATTAAGTCTATCCCAATTGAACAATCTAAGCAAATTTGTGTCTGAGGGCGTTCCATTATTATATTGTGCTCCCGGTAAATAGTTCACTTTCCCTCCAGATGACGGATCTTTAAAATACACATTCAACAAGAAATCCTGAGATTGCATCTGGCTAGTGTTGAGAGAATAGATATTCTTCATCATCAACTGCCACATTGGAGAAGCCGGCTTTACATTAATGTTAGATTTCAAAAGCTTAGTTATCAGCACAGAATTTTCTTCAGAAAACTCACCTACCTTATAAACTGTACTTGATCCATTAACTGTATAAGAGTAAGAAATCCCTAAAAACTGATTATCATTCAATCTTTGATTCAAGGATATATAACCTAACTGCGAATTAAATTTATATTCTGAAGTAGTCAGTTTTCTCGCTTTTGCATTAGTGATAAACTGTTCACCAGATGTATAGGGTTCTGGTGTCCCTTGAGAATTTGGGAACGATCTTCCACTTAATGTACTATAAGCTGCGGTAACATCTCTATTAATACCTAAAGTTGATGAAATCTGGTTGTATAAATTATTATTACTGTTATTTGGTGTCACACCTTGCGCTTCTCCTAAATCTCGAATTCCGACAATAGGTTTTTGACTCTCCAAACTGGCACCCCCTTGATCAAGAACCCAAACTTCTAATCGGGTTACATTAATTTTGGATGAAATAAGAGGATAATTTTCTAAAGACTTGTCATAGTTATCAAGAAAATAATGACCAATAAAGTAGTGCTGGTTATCTTCGTAGTCAAAAGCGTTAACTTTAAAAGTACTCATAGTACCACCTCCTTGTGCTACGATAGTTTTGGCTTCACCCTGTTGTTGTGAAAACACCAAAGTCCCCGTTGTTTTACCCAACTGGAACTCTGTCTTGAGACCAAATAAAGATTGAGAGCCTCTTATCAAGCTTGTGGAAAGTGGCATACTAATATTACCAACTTCTACTCTTTTGATAATCTTATCTTCCGGATCCTGTCCTTTCTCATTCAGACCTTTGGATTGTAAATCTTTCCAAGAACCTTTGGCCTGCCAAACCATATTCATACGATTTTCAAAAGCAAAACCGCTTTGGGTATCATAATTGGCTTTCAGTTGTAGATTCTCTCCTACTTTTCCTGTAATTCCAAGCTGGATTCTTTGTTGGATATTTATTGCAAAACTCTTCCTGTTCTGAGGAAGAATCAATGGATTATCAATTTTTTGGGTAAGAACACCCAGATCAAACGAAGCAAAACCTTGCGGAATTAATTCAATTTTATTACTGCCAAAAATATTCTCGAACATTTTGTTCTTGATAGTAATTGCAGGAATTAAGCCTTTTCTTTTGGCATCACTTTGATCTTTTCTTCTTCCTAAATCATTCAGAAAAGATTTCTCTTCATAATAAGAGTGGAGATTACTTTGCATGACATAGTTTTTGTACTCTTCAAATGTCATCGCAATTGGCGCTCCCACAATAGAATTCCCAATCTTAGGATACAAATAATACATACCTGTTTTGATGTCATAAAAAGCATCATAACGGATAGGATCGGCAAGACTAAAATCTGTCCTACCGGTTATCAATGTATCAGCAGGCTTCTCTTGCGCAAAGGCATTTGTAAAACCTGTAAAAATTAAAAAAAGAAGGGTTAATTTATAAACGTATATATTTTTCTTCACTTATATTTTTTTAAGAAATTGATGAAACTGTCTCATCAAATGTTAAATGTTCTTTAAAATCTCTTTCACTAATTCTTCAACAGAAACGTTTGGATTTTGCTTCAAAACTCTATCCGCAATCTTCTCGCTCATCTTCTTAGAAATCCCTAAAACTTCTAATGCTGTTAACGCTTCATTTTTGATTTTATTGTCTGACAAATTAGAAAGTTTTTCTTCGGAATTACCGAACTGTCCTACTTTGTCTCTCAGATCCACAATAATCCTCTCTGCTGTTTTAGCTCCTATTCCTTTTACCTTTTGGATGAGACCACTATTGCCGGAAAGTATTGCATTAGCAGCTTCAGACAAACTAAGCGAAGATAATAAGATTAAAGCTGAAACAGGTCCAACTCCATTAACACTTATTAACAAATTGAACATCTCTTTCTCTAGCTTTGTATAAAATCCAAAAAGCAAGTGAGCATCTTCACGAATAATCTGCTGAATATATAATAGAACCTGTGATTCTACCTGAAGGTTCTGAGAAGTCTGCAAACTAATTCCTACATAATAGCCAACTCCATTAACATCGACAACAGCATAAGTAGGGGTCAACTCCTGAACAGACCCTTTTAAAGAATAAATCATTGAAATACAAAAATTAGGGTTTTGCGAAGATATTAAATTAAGTTAAAAACAAAAGCCATCTTAATATATTAAAATGGCTTTATCTGAATATTTTTGAATAAAAGTCTATTTCTTATCTTTAGTCTGTGCATCCAAAACAGCAATCGTTGCAAGATTTACAATTTCATCTACGCTGGATCTCATCTGTAAAACATGGACAGGCTTATCTAATCCCATCAAAATAGGGCCAATAGTTTGTGCAGCTTTCATTCCTCGGATAATCTTATAAGACAAGTTAGCACTTTCAAGATTTGGGAAAATCAGAACATTGGCAGGATTGGTTCCCAATTTTGAGAATGGGTAGTCTGCCAAGTGATCACTATTCAGAGCAAAATCAGGCTGAATTTCCCCATCTACAATCATTTTTGGATATTTCTCGTGAAGAATCTTCACAGCAGCGGCCACTTTTTTAGAAGTATCTGCTTTTGCTGAGAAATTTTCAAATCCTAACATGGCTACTCTCGGCTCAATAGCGAAAGATTTAACTGTAAATTCTGCCATTCTTGCAATTTCCACAAGATCTTCCACAGAAGGATTTTTGTTAATAGACGTGTCAGCAAAGAACAATGGTTTTTTTTCTGTCAGGATCATCATCATTGCCGCTACTTTATTAACGCCGGGTTTTTTATCTATGATTTCTAAAATCGGTTTCAGAACTGATGCATAGCTTTTGGAAAAGCCTACAATCAAAGCATCAGTATCACCATGCTCAAGCATCAATGGTGCAAAATAATCACGTTGTCTTACGTAACGTTTTGCTTTATATTCGTTGATTCCCTTTCTATTGCGTTTGTCCCAAAGTGTCTTTCGATATTTTTTTCGGGTTTCTTTTTGCTCATGGTCATTTGGGTCGATGATTGGAATATCAAGAGTAATTCCGTATTCCTCCATTTTTTGTTGAATCAACTCTTTACTACCTAATAAACTAGGATAAGCGATTCCTTCTTCTTGCAGAATTTGAGCCGCTTTCAAAATATTATACTCTTCACCGTTTCCAAGCGTAACTCTCTTCGGGTTTGCTTTTGCACGGTTTTGCATCATTCTTACGAGTTTCTCATCGCGTCCCATCCTGTCAAGAAGCTGATTCTCGTATTCCTCAAAATTTTCAATCGCTTTTCCGGCAATCCCACTTTCCATAGCAGCTTTTGCAACTGCAATAGAAACTTTGGTAATCAATCTGTTATCGAAGGGTTTTGGAATAAAATATTCTTTCCCGAAGCTGATATCTCTAACATTATAAGCTAATTTTACCATTTCCGGAACTGGCTCTTTTGCAATTTCTGCCAAAGCGTGAACCGCAGCCAATTTCATAGCTTCATTAATTCCTCTCGCCTGAACATCCAAAGCTCCTCTAAATATATAAGGAAAACCAAGAACATTATTTACCTGATTAGGATAATCGCTTCGTCCGGTTGCCATTATCACGTCTTCTCTAGTTGCTATTGCCAAATCATAACTGATTTCCGGGTCCGGATTTGCCAATGCAAAAACAATTGGGTCTTTTGCCATAGAAAGCAACATCTCTGGTGACATTACATTTCCTTTTGACAAGCCAACGAAAACATCAGAACCCTTCACCGCATCTTCCAAAGTTGAAATATCAGTCTGAGCAATGAAGTCTAACTTTTCAGGGGTCAGATTTTCTCTTTTATGATTGATGACCCCTTTGCTGTCACACATCAAAATATTTTTCGGATTAAGTCCAAGCGAAATATATAATTTCGCACAAGCGATTGCGGCTGCTCCTGCTCCATTAATCACCATTTTCACTTCATCGATTTTCTTTCCTGTAATTTCCATACAGTTAATCAAAGCCGCGGCAGAGATAATCGCAGTTCCGTGTTGGTCATCGTGCATCAACGGAATATCCAATTCTTCTTTCAGTCTTTGTTCTATGTAGAAAGCTTCCGGAGCTTTGATATCTTCCAGATTGATTCCTCCGAAAGTTGGTGCAATGGCTTTTACCGTTTCGATGAATTTATCCGGGTCTTTTTCGTTGATCTCGATATCAAAAACATTGATTCCTGCGAAAATTTTGAAAAGCAAACCTTTTCCTTCCATTACCGGCTTTGAAGCTTCGGGACCGATGTCACCTAATCCTAAAACAGCAGTTCCATTGGAAATTACTGCAACCAAATTCCCTTTTGAAGTATATTCGTAAACGCTTTGCGGATCATCGTGGATTGCCATACAAGGTACAGCAACTCCCGGCGAATAGGCCAAAGACAAATCTCTTTGAGATGAGTGCGGTTTGGAAGGTATAACTTCGATTTTACCTTTCGGTTCCTGACGGTGGTAATCTAAAGCAGCTTTATCAAAAGCATTTTGGTCTCTTGAATTTTTTGACATTGTTGAGTTTACTTTTTGTTGTGACTCTTTATGGTAAAGACTCACGGGTTTTTATTCTTAAAAATTGCGTAAGGGCGCAGGGCATTGTTGGAGCTCCTCGCCAAAGGCGGAGAGCGACTGCCCGAAGACCGACCCGCTTGTTTTCCTGATTTTAGATTCTACGCTTGGCTCAGAATGACAAACTCAGGAAAACAAAGGGATACGCCCAAATACTTCTGCAAAGTTAAAGCTTTGGAATGATATAGTCACGATGATAATTCACCAGACTTTCTATAGGACGCTGAACAACAGTCCCGATTTTGAAGTGGAAATCCGACGCTGCTGCTCTTAAAGAATCTTCAAAAAAATAGGCTATTGATCCAATAAAATTGATTTCACATTCCCGGCATTCTTCGTACGGCATCACCTGAAACTCAAGGAAGTTCTTGAGTTCTTTATAAATAAAATTCTGAAAGTACGGATGTGTTTTTCTGTCCACAATGAACCTTGTAAAATCTGCCATATAAGCATTAGCTCGTGGATTGTGATACATATTTTTGAGCAAATCGTCTATATTCAACTGATAAATCTCAGTAAATTGCTGATGCAAATCTGCCGGTAATTTCTTCATAAAATAATGACGAACCAGTTGTTTTCCAAGTGCACTCCCACTTCCTTCATCACCAATTAGAAATCCCAAAGAAGGCAGTTCGGTTTTAACAGTTTCCCCATCAAAATAACATGCATTGGAGCCTGTTCCCAAGATACAGACTATTGTGGGAACACCTCTATAAGCAGCGTAAGCAGCAGCCAAAAGGTCTTCTTTTACCCAAATCTGTGCGTTGGTGAAAACTTTTTGGATTTCTCGTTCAACAATTAATCTGTTTTCCGGTGTTCCGCAACCGGAGCCGTAGAAAAATATATTCTCCAGATAATCCTGAAACTTTGCGAGTGCTTGATTTTTTTCTAATTCGGGTGCAATGAGTTCGGCTTTTATAATATTGGGGTTAAAGCCTATTGTTTCTGTTTTCAGTACTTCCGTACCATCGTTTTCCAGAATAACCCAGTCGCATTTTGTAGAACCTCCGTCAACAATAGCAATCATATATTAGATTTTAAAAATGCTAATGTAATGTTTTTTGGAGATTTTTGGAGATGTATTTTATTGACGATGTTCGTCTATCAGCCAATCTTGTATTTCGTTTTCAAGATAGGATGTTTGCAGTTTGATGGCATTGATAAAGTCATCAGGAATGCTTTCTTCAGTTTCATTACTCTCAAGATTCCACAATTCATCGGACATTGTCTCATACTCAGAATAGATTCTTTTGAATCTGGAATTGCTTTTTTCCAACTCTTCAATCTTTTTTTGCTGAGGCAAAAATTTTCTGTAAGGTCTGTTAGAATTTTTCATTTTAATTAGATTAATATTTGGTGATTTGGGTGTTGTGTTTAGCGAAAAAATTTCCTGACCAATTAATATTAGTCAGGCTAATTCTACTTTTATTATAAATTATTTACGTTATTTTCAATAAGAAAACCTTTACACAAACAATTTTACAATCAAATCTCACTTTCTTTTACAATAAAATAAATGTAGTAATATTTCTAATACGAAAAAATTATTTAACGATTATTTTAAAACATTTAACAAATCGTATAAATTTGCAAACGAAATGAAACAATTAATTCTACGTCAGAAGCAAGTTATATTCTTCATCATTGCTGGAGGACTAAGTGCAATTATAGAAATCGGCAGCTTCAAGCTGTTGAGCGTTTATCTTCCAAAACTGTTGCATTGGGAATACAATCTGTATGGAATTAAGTATCCTTTCAGCAACATCCTTTCCACAAGTTGCGGAATCATCACTAATTATTTTTTGAGCATCTGGTTTGTTTTTGAAAGAGGTAAACATTCTAAGAAAAAAGAGTTTGCTTACTTCATTCTAGTTTCTGTGGTTTCTACTTTTATAAGTCTCGTAATGTTCCAGATTCTCTATCATTTTGTTTTCAAAGATGTGATAGATTTGGGCGTCTATGTTGTTTCGCAAGAAATGATGAGTAAGATTGCCGCAATTCTTTTGGTATCGATGCTCAATTATTCTATTAAGAAAAAAGTTATTTTTAACGGATAAAAACTTATTTTTGGTCTTAATTAAATTTTTTATAAATATTAATGAGGACAATTTTGGTGTATGTTTGGCGATTCTGGATGGTGATTCTTGGCACTGTTCTCACCCTTATATTTTTTTTTCCTGTCTATATCTTGTCTTTTCGAAAAGAGCATTATAAATATTGTTATTTCTTTATTCGTCTTTGGGCAATCGGAATGTTTTACGGAATGGGATTCCGATATAAAATGATTAACAAAGCGAATAAAAAAATCGACCCGAATCAGCCTTATGTTATCATTTCCAACCACACTTCTATTATGGATGTGATGTTACCCTGCATTCTGTTTCCTAATCATCCGCTTTGTTACGTTGGAAAAAAAGAGATTGAAAAGATCCCGATCTTCGGGACGGTTTATAAAAGAGTCTGTGTAATGGTTGACAGAACGAGCGCAAGAAGTCGTGCCGATGTTTACAGACGGTGTGCGGAAAGAATGCAGCAAGGACAGAGCGTAGTTATTTTTCCGGAAGGTGGAGTTCCCGATGATACGAGTGTAATTCTTGACCAATTTAAAGATGGTGCTTTTATTCTCGCAACAAAACATCAATTCCCAATTGCAGTTTTTACTTTTAAAGGACTGAAAGAAATGTTTCCTTTTGATAATTCTAAAGGTCACCCCGGTATTGTAAAAGTTTTTTTCAATGATGTATTACAACCAGATTCTACTTTGAAGGAATTGAAAGAGAAAGCTTATGAAGAAATATCAATGTCTCTAAGTGAGAAATAAAAATAATTGTAAATAAAATAAGAGTTTTTACTTACATTTGTTTTTAAATATTAACCTTAAATTAACAAACAATTAATAATGGAATCACAAAAAACCAATTGGGCACAGTTTATTCCGCTTGTGACCGTTTTTTTCTTCTGGGGATTTGTCGCTGCTAGTAACGACATCTTAATACCAGTATTCAAAAAAGCCTTTGATTTGACACAAGGTCAAAGTCAACTTGTATCAGTAGCTTTTTATATTGCTTACACTGTAGGTTCCATCATTTACATGCTGATATCTTTGGCCATCGGAAAAGATTTAGTCAACAAAATTGGTTATAAAAATGGGTTAGCTTTAGGCTTAGCGATATCTGCATTAGGAACTTTATTGTTCTATCCTGCAGCCAATCTGCATTCGTTTCCATTGATGTTATCTGGATTATTCATTGTGGCTTTAGGATTTTCATTACAACAAACTGTTGCTAATCCACTGGCGATTGCACTTGGTCCGGTAAAAACGGGTTCTCAAAGATTAACATTAGCCGGGGGAATCAACAACCTTGGAACTACAATTGGTCCTTTGATTGTGAGTTTTGCGATATTCGGTTCAGCAGCTTCTGAGAATACAGAAATGAGCATCGAAAGTGTGAAAATTCCTTATTTGGTTTTAGGCGTAGCATTCTTAGCTGTTGCTATTTTGCTTAAATTATCGTCTTTACCGGAACATCCGGAAACCATCGAAGAAGCTGTAAAAGAAGAAGGGACTGTAAGAAGTTCTGCTTTGAAGTATCCTCAATTATTATTGGGAATGTTAGCGATTTTCATCTATGTTGGTGTAGAAGTTTCGACAGCGAGCAACCTACCTGCTTATATGGAATCTATTGTAAATTCTGAAACCGGCGTATTTTACACTTTGCAAGAAATTTCCCCTTACATTTCTCTATATTGGGCAAGTTTGATGATTGGTCGTTGGACAGGAGCTGTTGAGGCTTTTACAGACAATATGAATTTGCAAAAAGTATTGAGATTTTTAGCACCCTATTTAGCATTCGGGGTTTTCCTTTTGGTTAATGCTATTGCAAAACATGATTTGACACCTTTTTACGTTTATGGATTAATTATTCTAGTATTGATTGCTGCTGATATGGCGAGTAAAGGAAATCCCGCAAGAATGTTATTGATATTCTCAGCCTTAGGGATTATTGCCACAGGAATTGGCATGTTTACCGATGGAATCATTAGTATTTATGCTTTTACAAGTGTTGGACTATTCTGTAGTACGCTTTGGCCATGCATCTTTACTTTAGCAGTAAGTGGTTTAGGAAAACACACCAGCCAAGGAAGTAGTTTCCTTATAATGATGATTATGGGGGGCGGAATCGTAAGTTGGCTACAAGGAGTTGTTTCCGAAAGTATTGGTATTCAAAACAGTTATATTGTAGGTATTTTATGTTTTGCTTATCTTGCATTCTATGCTTGGAAAGTAAGTGGAATACTTAAGGGCCAAGGTATTAGTTTTGATAAAAAAATATCCAGTGGACATTAAAAAAAATATCTTTATCAAAAATAAACTTTGGGCAATCATTCTGGTTGCCCAATTTTTATTGTTTTATGTGTTATCAAAATTTGAATTTGCAATTGATTTTTTTGCAAAACTATATGAATGGAAAAAAGATTTTCATGTAGCTTTATTTTCAAAACTTGATTTTTCCGTTGGTGATTTTATTTATATTCTGATAATTGTTATTTCGTTGATTTCAATTTATAAGCTGATTAGATTTAAAAAAGTTAAAACTCTTCGGAATGTATTTATATTTCTAAATGTGTCTTATTTTATTTATCAATGCTTTTGGGGAATGCTTTATTTCCAAACTCCGATTATTGAGAAATTAGAAAAGAAAAAAATCAATAATGAAAATCTCAAACAACTAACATTAAGATATCTTGAACTTTCTAAAGAAACCAGAGAAAAAACTTCTGAAGATGAAAATGGTGTTTTTAGAATTAAAAATCTTGATGAAATAAAACTTGAAATTTTAAAACAACAACAGTTTATATCAAAAGACATCAATTCTAAGAAAGCCATTAATGTTTTAGCCGTAAAACCGAGTTTATTTAATTCATTAATGAATTACACCGGTATTCTTGGGTATTATAATCCTTTTACTGCAGAGTCACAATTCAATCCAAATATACCCTCAACTCAGTTACCTTTTACGCTCGCTCACGAGATGTCTCATCAGCTTGGCTATGCGAGGGAACAAGAAGCAAGTTTTATTGCTTATATATGCTCAAAAAACTCCAATAATATAGATTTGCAATATAGCAACCAGCTATATGTTTTAAAGAGCTTATTAAGGAACTTATCAAAGTCGGATTTGGCTTTTGTTAAACATGTAATTAATCAATTCTCTGTTAAGATGAAAAGAGACAGGAATTATGAAATTAGCTTTTTGAAAAATAATGAAGGGGTAATAAGTGATTTTTTTGGTGTTACAAACGACCTGTTTTTAAAATCCAACCAGCAAGATGGGCGAATCACTTACTCGTATTTCATCAATCTATTAATAAGTTACGAACTAAAATAAAAAAGAATCGTACAAGAGTACGATTCTAAAAACACAAATGATGAAAAAAAATTTATTGCTCCTGAGTGATTGTCTCAAAAGCGATGTAAAAGTACAACATTTGAATTTAACATCCAAATATTTTTTCAAATTTTATTTCAACAAAAAATAAAATGTATTAATTATCAACCACTTAAAATTAAAAATAATTTATATTTTTGCTTCATGATGAAGCATTTAAAATAAAGCTATATTTTTTAGCGAATGATAAATAGTTAAGCGTTGTAGTATAGTTAATCTAAGATGATTTTTTCTTTACTAGATATCAAGATAGAAAAAAGCTTCAAAACACCACTAAAAGTTACAAAAAGATGATTTCATATTTGAATCACAAAAATGGGGATCTTAAAAAAACAAAAAATCCGTAAAATGTTTTAAATCAACATAATACGGATTGTTATTAGTAGCGAAGACGGGAATTGAACCCGTGACCTCAGGGTTATGAACCCTTATTTTTTGATTTAATATGTTTCAATATGTATTAATATCAATTGAAATACAGGTATTTATAAAAAGTTGTTTTTACAATAAATCATAAAAAAACACATTTTGTTGTACCTATGTTGTACCAATATTTTATATCTTTGTTACAATAAAATTCAAAAATATGGCGACTGTAAAAATCGTCCTTCGCAAGAAAATCAATAAGGATGGCACTTACCCACTTGCACTCCGCATCACAAAAGACAGAAAATCTTCATTTATACACCTCGGTTATAGCGTTAGAATTGAGGACTGGATCGAAGATGAACAACGCGTAAAATCATCGCATCCAAATTCCACTCGGCTTAATCATTTTCTTATCAAGAAAAGAGCCGACGCCAGCGATACCTCTTTGGAAGTCGAAACGCAAAAGCGGGATGTCTCCACAAAAGCGATCAAGCAGAAAATAAAGCCAGCAGGCGGATCGACCTTCTTTGCACAGGCTGACATTTATTTAAGCAATCTTGAAAAAACGGGCAATTTTAATTCTTTTATTGCCGAGCGGTCGCGCGTGAAAATATTCCAGCTTTTTATAAGCGGCCGGGATATTACGAGAACCAAGCCCACAGGAAAAAAAGACGTCAAAGAAACAGGTCTTAGCGACATTGTTTTTTCTGACATTACACAAGGCTTGTTGACGAGATTCGGGGTTGAGTTGAAAGCCAAGCGCAAATCAGGCGACCGCACGATTGCAAATTACTTGATGATGATACGTTCTGTGTTCAGCTTTGCGATTAAGAACGGCGTAACGGAGGAAAAATATTATCCTTTCGGCAAAGGCAAAACCTCGATTGATATTCCCGATAGCACGAAAACAGGCATCAGCCCCGACGAAGTGGCGAAGCTCGAACAGGTTGATTTATCTGTATTTGCCCACGATCACGCAAGAAACTTGTGGTTGATTTCCTATTATTTTGCAGGGATGCGCGTTTCCGACGTCTTGCGCCTGCGCTGGTCGGATTTCAAGGAAGCAAGGTTGCACTACACGATGGGGAAGAACAAGAAAACAGGCTCTTTGAAGTCGCCTGAAAAGGCATTGGTTCTCCTTAATAAATATATAGATATGGAAGACCCGAAGAATGACCTGATTTTTCCTGATTTAAGAGTGTTGCCAAACCTGAATGACGAATACGAAGTCAAGCGCAGGATTGCCAATGCGGTCAACCGCTATAATAAAATCCTTAAAAAGTTCGTCCTGCCAGCCGCCGAAATTGACAGCAATGTCACAATGCACATATCACGGCATACGTTTGCGACACTGGCAGGCGATAAAATCCCGATTCAGATGTTGCAGAAGCTTTACAGGCATAGCGACATCAAGACGACAATCGGCTATCAGGCTAATTTCATTCATAAGGATGCCGACGAAGCCTTGGAGGCTGTTATTGGAAATTAAAAAACACCGCAAGAAAATCTTGCGGTGTTTTTCTATATATAAATTATGTAAGGGCTAAACTTACCTCATCAAAGGTTATAGTTTAAATTTAGGAATGGGCATTGTCTCAACATCACTATAAGAACGGTAACCTTCACAAGAAACAATAAGATGGTCAATAACAGGCAAATCTAACAGTTTCCCAATCTCAACCAGTTTTTCAGTCAGCTTTCTATCCGGTTCACTGAACCGTAGATTTCCCGTTGGGTGATTGTGTGCTAGAATAAGCCCCGTCGCCCTTGCTTTTAATGCAGCTGCAAAAACAAGCTTTGCATCTATCACGCAATAATCGATACCACCCGAAGCAATTTCAACAATTCCAAGACAACTGTTTGATTTATCCAAAAGCATAACCTTGAATTGCTCTTGCAATTCTATTTTATCATCATCCCATCCAGTCAAAAATAATTCATAGGCATCCAGCGAGTTTGTAACAGTTGGACGGTCTTCTATTCGCATACGATTTTTATAAGTCAATTTTACTTCCGCCGCTTTCATAAAATGATCTCTAAGTTTTCCCATTCTAGCTTTCCTTTCCATTGCTTAAGTTATAGATATGCCAATCATTGACACTTTGATGCGGTGAATATTTTTTGTTCATAGGTCTGAGTGCCAAATCTCCTTGGCGCAGGCAAAATTCCCGCAAAGACTGCGTTGCCCGATTTCCGGCAATACTATTCCCAAGCCAGGAATAAAGCTTTTCATACCCATAATTTATGACATAGGGATAAATCTGTGGCAGGCTGGAAATAGAGTTGAGAATAATAACATCGCCAGAAAGAATGCCAAGGTCTTCCCGAGAAAGAGCGGAAAGGAAATCGATATACCTTTCAAAAACGTGAATATGATTAGGCAGAAAATCTCTACCTCGAACAAAAGATATATTCTTTGGACTGACAAACCCTGTAATAAAATCGTTCCAAAATTCGTAACCATTGCCAACATTCGCAGCCCCAATAGCGCAAAAGACACTATTCTTTGAGACATCTTTAATAAGAACCTCTTTCAGATATTTTTTAGCCAAAGAAATATTAATGCCTTTATTTTTTAATGTCTGAATTAAGGATGGATGAGTCAAATCACTAACGGAGCGCAAAGTGAAATGAGACATGTCTTCATTTATCTGTTCGCCAGATAAATAAAGAACTGATGCCGGAGAAAGCATCATATTGGAAAGCCATCGTAGAGCATCGATGACAGTTGAACTTTCATCACAACTTTCTAGATATGTGCAGACAAATTCGACCACCGAACCCGACGCACCTGTCCCAAGATCTTGCCAACTATTCTTATCAATCTCGACAAGTAAGCTGGCCTTTCTGTCTAGGCGAAAAGGAGAATGATACCAATGATAAGGCGTTTTGTTTTTTATTGGCTTGCATCCGATTTTTTGCAGGATTTCAGGCAAAGGTATAGCGTTAGCTTGTTCTATGTTCATAGAAACACCTCTTTGAATTTATTGATTTAGGAAATTTTTATTCGCTAGGCTTACGGCCTAGTTTGTGCCAAAAGAAATGCATCAAGAACGGATTTTCTATAACGCACAGCTTTAGTGCCAACCCTTATTGGCTTGAGGTCGTAACGCCTCGTACAGTCCCAAACTGCAAGAGTATTAGGATTCTTCAATCCAAGATATCTTGCAGCTTCTTTTCTATCTAGAAGAAGATCGGTATTAGGCATCAACAGTTTCCCCTTCGTCCACCCATAGATAACAACCTTGAATGGTTGCTAATAAATTAAATATACCTAAGGTTGTTGGAGAAACGAAAAAAATTTGACTCAATCAAGCATAATTAAAGGTTGGTAAAGGTTAGTTAGGATAAAAATTTAAGAAAATTACTTCTCAAACTTCTCTTTTATAATTTTTTCCTGAGCCGCTTTCTCAACTTTGTCGAGATAATCTGCCCACTTTTGCATCATGATATGGCGTTTTTTAATAAACTTTGACCGATCATAAGCTGCACCTAATGCCCCTGCTGGCTTATGCGCCAACTGCACTTCGATAATGTCAGGTTCATAGTTCAGTTCTTCCCTGATTGCTGTTCGTGCCAATGCACGGAAACCGTGTGCAGTCATTCGATCTTTAAAGCCTAGTTTGTGCAATCCCAATCGCACCGTATTATTACTTAGTGCTTTGGCTGGCTTGTGAAGACTCGGAAATACATATTCCGTATTAAAATGATACGTTTCTTCTTTTTGTTCTTTTAAAATTGCCAATGCCTGTTTTGACAAAGGAACAATGTGATCCTGCCTGCCTTTCATCCTCGAAGCAGGAATACGCCATTCCTTCTTTTCAAAATCTATTTCAGACCACCTTGCTCCACATATTTCGCTCGGTCGTGCAAAGGTAAGCATCGATATTCTGGTAGCCCGAATAGTTCGATGGTAAAGTCTTGGCGCATTTCCATTCAAGGCAAGCAGTAGCTCGGGAATATCTTTAGGTTCTAATGCAGAAAAATGTTTAGTCTTTTTTGTTCTGAATGCACCGTGCAGATCAGCAGTAGGGTTATAGGTACATTTTCTTCTCTGAATTCCATAGCGGAAAACTTGGCTACAAATCTGCCTGACGGATTTTATTAAATAGAGTGCCCCTCGTTTTTCGATTTTAGTGAGTACTTCCAAAAGCTCGGCTGTATCAATTTTAGAAATTGGTCTTTTACCCAAATCTGGAAAAATATTAAGTTCTAAACGGCGAAGAACTTCCTTTCCGTGTTTGACACTCCAACGGTCGATTTGCTTTCCGTGCCATTCAATCGCAACAGACTTAAATGAAGTTTCAGCTTCAAGAATTGCAACACGGCGAGTTTCCTTTCTTTCTTCGCTGGGATCAATATTCTGTCTTAAAAGCTCTCTTGCCTGTTCTCTACCTTTACGAGCATCAGCCAGACCTGTTTCGTCATAAACTCCCAAAGCTAGCCTTTTTTCTTTTTGGAGAAATCTGTATTTAAACCGCCAGTATTTTGAGCCGTTTGGCATCACTTCCAAATAAAGACCTTTTCCATCTGATAATTTATACGATTTCTGCTTTGGTTGAGCAGCTTTACACGCTTTATCTGTTAAATTCATTTTATGCCCCCATTTTTAGAATTCAATGCCCCCAAATATGCCCTCTTTTTTCGTTACAAGTGACATATTAAGGATAATGATTATAATAACAGAAATAGCTCTAAAGCTATATAAAACAATGGTTTTATATATATCATTAAAGAATAATGCATTTAATTATGGGAATAACTGGCGTGCCTGGAGTGAGCAGAAAATATCAATTAACATACTGAATTTAAAGAATAAAGCAGAGTTCGAAAATAAAATATATCCCCAAATATGCCCCCATAAATTTGTAATACAAAGAAATAATTATTAAAAATAATTATAGCAGAAAAAACAAAAAGAGTCTCAGTGGACTCTTTTCTTCATATAAAATTATTTGTTAATCATCCGTATCTACAAATAATGGATTGTTAAACTAATCCAGCTTAGAATTTTTGTCCGAATGATAAACTTGAAATAAAACTATTCCTTTTTTCATTAAATGAAAATTTGATGTTCTTGTAATTCATTATAAAATAATTTTACTTTTTCAATAATTCCAAAAAACTTTTCAAGTCCATAGGGAGACAGGTTTTTCTCTATTGTAAAATTAGGATCATGCTTGTTGTAAATATCTTCATCCGCTACATTAGGATTTATAACATATAGAGATTCATCTTCACCTATAATTTCTTTAATTGCACGCAATGAAAAATCTGATAGTGATGTTGTAGGCTTTACAAAAGTTAATGATGTCAATCGAAACTCATCAAATTTTATTAATTTTCCTTGTTTTTGAGCAATTACAGTATAAATCCTTGAGCCTCTAGGATTTCTTGAGTCTGGTTTTCCAGTTTTTGCAAATCCAAAAATTTTATCTCCCGTAAAATTGTATTGTGCATCAAAAGGAAATCCTCCAGGAATCTGATCTATTAGAGATTTAGTAAGTTTCTTACCATCAACTTTCATTACATTAATTTGAATAGTAGACTGATCTGCAAAAATATTTTTATTGGTCATATAATTTTTTTCAAATTTACTGATTAGTTAAGATATCCGAACCAAAAACTAATTGATATTTAAGCAGAATGAATAACATCGCCAAACAAAGTAGTTAAACCTGATACAGCGTTTTCAGACAATTCTTGAGTAAACAATAAGCACAATCTTTTCTTTGGTCTGGAACACGCAACATAAAAAAGATTTCTATTACGTTCAAAAGTTTCTTTTTTATCTGCTGGAATATTGCCGGTATGAATCCATTCCAAAAATTGGTTCCAATTATAAAGATTCCAACCTCTTCCAAAAACAACAATAACATTATTAAATTCAGCCCCTTTTACTCCGTGCTTAGTCGAATATAATGTTTTATCGTCAATATACTTGGTAACATTTATTATTTCAGAAAATGGAATAGCTCTAATGCCTGAAATTTTAGTTAAAAACTTTTTATCTTCGTCAGTGCGCTCAGCTATTGCAATATTATTAATTTCTGAAAAACGCTTTTCTCTTTCTTCAATTTTTCTTGTCAAATGAGGTTTAGAAGTTGTCTTAAGTAAGTCTATAACTTCACCAACAGTTCCATTTTGTCTAAGTGTAGATAATTCAATCATGGCATCGTGCCATATTTGCTTATCCGAATGTTTTTTTATACCTGCTGTATTTACACCAAACGCTTTTAACATTGCTCCATATTTTCTTTCGTTAAAAGCTTCAGAGCCGATTTCAACAACATCGGCAAGAAATGAAATATATTCATCATTCTTTTTTAGATAATCCTCACTATCACTATATGCCCTAGCAACAGTTTGATAACCTTGTTCAGCAGCAAGAACATTGTTTGTCAGCATCAATATTTTAGTATTTTCACTTGATATATCCCACCCTAAATTGCTTAACTTTTCCTTTGTTGACTCCAAAAAGTCATGTGCAGCGTTTTCAGGTAAATCTCCCTTCCAATGTGACTCCGTGCGACGCTCTCCTACCCAACTGTTTGTTTGATAAACTATGAGTTCCCCTTCAGAATTTGGGTCATACTCAAACTGTTGTAATTCGGGTCTTAGACGATTTAGCATAGCTACAATATTTTTGTCGGAACGAAAATTTGCTTGTTTACCTATTACTGTGAGTTTATCTTCATCAGCTTGAATTAAACCGCATGACTCTGAACCATAAATTTTTTGCCAATGATCCCCAAAAAACCCGATCATTGATCCTGCTCCAGTCGTAATGAAATTTGCAACAATAGCATCAGCCAAACTTTTATTAGTATCCTGATACTCATCTATTAAAATAATTGGATACTGATTAGAGAATATTTTCTTAAATTTTTCATCCCCTAAAAGCGAAGTAAATAGTTTAATAACATCATTATGATGAAGATAAATTTCTTTATCAGTAATTTTAGGATAACCCAAATTATAAATAACCTCTTGCGAAGTTATGCCACCAGCTTCTTCAATACGAGCCTGCCATTTATCTCCTAATTCATTCATTCGAATACGAAGCGCTTTCTGAAAGCCCTTCATAGCTTCCCAAGCAAAAGCATGTATTGTTTCAGCTAAAATGACAGGATGATTATCCGTTCTTGATTGAATTTCATCTTTTGCGACATTTGTATATGTTATACAGGCAATTTTTTTATGTGTTTTCTCGTACTCAACAGCATATTTTTCAATGAGATATTTTAAGGCTTTTATTAAAGTATACGTTTTCCCAGCTCCAGCTCCAGCCTCCACAAGGAAATTCTTTTTTTCATCTATTGCTCTATAGACTTTGTTAAGACAATCTATTGATGCATTTTCTGCAGGACTAATTTCTTGTTCTTGTGGCATTGTTAGTTTTCTAATTGAGATTGTTCTTGTATACTTTCAATTTCCGTTTCTAAATCCGCTTCAACAACTTCTTGTATAGCATCTACAACATCATCAGCAGGAATATTGGGTTTATCAGCAAGCCATTGCAAACCTTCTATTATATATTTAGGCGGTTGCCACGTTGTATGTTCTAAAGCGTATTTCAATGCAAACTCAGCCTTTTTTTTATCTGAAGGCGACTTTGAAGAGGCACTTTCTTCAACTTCGTTTTCATTTGTACCTGTAACTCCAAAATGGTCACGATTTGCTAGAATTAAAGCTTCCTCAAAACTTCGTCCTATTGCCGTTTTACCTTCTTCAGCAATTTGATAAGCAATGCGTCTCGAGCCTGAAACCTTATTTTCTGAAGTTCTTGCTATACATTCGGCAAGAGAATAATAACCTTCAGTATCTTTTGCGAACCAATTTTTTATTCCTGCATTTGAAGTGTGAGAGCCATCCTTTACTAAACAGCTTGAATATGATGTAGCTCCATCAGGTTTAGACACCGAATCTAAATCTGTAATAATCAAACTTCGAAGCTCCAAGAAGTCTAAGAATTTATAGAAGTGATGTGCATATGCTCCACCTACCTCTATAACAGTAACGTATTGTAAGCCTAGTTGGGGATGGGCAGGATTTATTGTATCGGTTTTTGAAATAAGCAAAGGCGTCATAATCCGTTCAGCTATACCCTCAATTAAGATTGCTTTGTCAGCAAAATAAAGATCGCACTTTGTAAGCGTTAAATACTTATGTAGAAATTCTTTGTCAGTTCTTAAATCTTCCTGGTTAAATTCAGCTCTAAGATCTTTTATTGTGGTTTCTCTCTGCTCATTTTTAGACGTCAAAAAGTATCTAATCGCTTCAAATTCAGCCTCATTAGCAATATGAGTTGAATGTGTTGTAACTACAAACTGAACTGGCCAATGCTTACCATCATTTAATGTTTCAGAAAATTTTTCTGCAATTTCGTGTAACTTTTTGATAAATATTTGCTGCATTTGTGGATGCAGATGCGCTTCGGGCTCTTCAATGAAAATTATATCTAATGCGTTTGAAATCGGCCTACTTTGATACTCTCTAAAAAATTCAAATAATTGAAACAGAATATAAATAAGATTTCTTGAGCCCAGACCATTGTACGTTTCTGGTAAAAAAAGATTGTCTCCCTGCTTATATCTTATTTTTGTATGACTATCTAAAATATTTACCACATTGAGAGTAGTTTCCGTACTAAGTCCCGGGTCAGAAAGCCCCGGATAGCCAAAGAGATTTAGCGCCGGCAAAAGTTTATTCAGTTCTTCATTAAAGTCCGTGTCTACTTTTTCCTGAATTTCATTAACGATATTCTGTATCGCATCAGACTTTTCTTTCATATCAGGCGGTGCAGATGCCGCATTGGATGTTTTGAATAATTGAGCTAATACCTTACCTAACACATCTTTTTCTGAATGCGTTACATCATCCAATCCACGCTGTGCATTAATAAAGCCCGCGCCAATGACTGATTTAAATCGCGAGTACTCAATTATTGAGATATTCGTTTCGTCGTTAGGATCTTGAGCAATAATTTTGGTCTCGAATAAACTTGGGATTTTCTCTTTTAAAGATTTAATAAAGTTTTTAATGCTTGTTTCACTTTCGTCAGCTATACCATCGAAAAGCGCATTTATTTTTCCATCTTTCAAAGCATACTGGATGACAATAACCGCTGTATTGCTATCAATATCTAAGTCAATTATAAAATCTCCCAGGCTTCCCAAATCATCGGTATTCTTAGGATATTCAATTGTGATTTTTACCTCTATTGATGGAATATAAGAGCGAATTTCTGAATCTTCTTTGCCCTCGAATTTAGCGTGAAGCGCTTTTTTGAAGCCATCAATCGAAACAATACTAAAATCATAAAGTGAGAAGGAAGGATTTTTATCTCCAATCAATCTTCTAAAAACTTCTGTAAGTGAGGTTTTACCGGAATTGTTTCTCCCAACAATCACGGTAGTATTATCTTCTAAAGATAAAGTGACATTTTTTAGTAATCTAAAATTTTGTATCTGTATTGTTTTTATTTTCATTTTCATGGTCTTTTTGAAAATTATTGGTTTTCACAAATATAACTCAATTGCATATATATAAAAATAAGGAAAACCGTAATAAAATTAATTTTTATAAAAAATTTTTCAAATTAAGAAAGCAAGATCAATTATAAAAAAAAAAAAA
>QFQW01000148.1 GCA_003248755.1 Chryseobacterium sp.
TTTTTTTATGGATGAAAAATCCAAAATGACATATTAATTCTTATAATTATGAAAGCATTATCAGTTGATCACGTCAATAAATATTTTTATGAGCCGGAAAAATTCCAGGTGCTGAAGGATGTTTCTTTTGAAGTAGATAAAGGAGAATTTGTTGCGGTGGTAGGGAAATCCGGTTCGGGAAAATCGACTTTACTATATCTCCTTTCCACGATGGATACAGATTATGAAGGGCAAATTATAATCAATGATACTCTTGTAACAGGGTTGAATCAGAATAAGCTTTCGCAATTCCGTAATGAGCATATAGGGTTTGTTTTTCAGTTCCATTACCTGTTACCAGAATTTTCTGTACTGGACAATGTGATGCTTCCGGCTCTTAAACTTAAAAAGCGTTCGAAAGACGAGATCGAACAGAAAGCACTGGACCTTCTCAATTTATTGGGCATAAAAGGACACGAATATAAGAAAGCCTCGAAGATCTCAGGCGGTCAGCAGCAGCGCGTGGCAATAGCAAGAGCATTGATCAACGATCCGGCCATCATAATGGGAGATGAACCCACAGGAAATCTGGATTCAAAGAACACCAAGATCGTTTTCGACATTTTCCGTGAGCTCGCCAAAGAAAGGGGACAGACCATCATTGCTGTTACCCATGATGATGAATTTGCTGCCAATTGTGACCGTATCATTGAGATGGCAGATGGTAAAATTATCTTATGACACAAAAAATTTCTAAGACCTCTAAGATAATGTCATTGACCGACCGTCATACATTACTTGATACAAAAAGAAAAATGATGAATAATAATTTGAGAGAAATTATCAATTGGCAAATAGTTTCAATAGTATTGTTGTTAATTTTTAGCAATAAAATCTATGCGCAGGAAGGAAAACACGATTTCTTTGGATTAACGTACGGATATCAAAAAATAAACAGTGATTCTGCCAAAGGAAATATAAAAAATATAGATGCATTTTTAAACTTTCCGATCTACCGTTCCGAAGAAGAAATGTCGGGTGGGAGACTGCAGTTCAAGTCCAAAAACATCTCAGGTCTTACCCCGTCAATATCCAAAGATCTTTACAGTACAGATTTTTTTGTTTTCTGGCAGGGTAAAATAAAGGAAAAATATAAAGTCTATGTATTTGCGCAGTTGGGTGTTTATTCTGATTTGAAAGATCTGAATGGAGAAGATTTTCGGTATTCTCTTGGAGCCAGATACACGATCCAGCATAATGACAATCTAAAGACTGGTTGGGGAATGTCCTACAGCAGACAGTTCTTTGGACACCAGCTGAACCCATTTATATCAGTGGATTATCAGATCACGCCAAAGCTCCGATTGTCAGGTCTCCTTCCAATCCGGCCAAAGCTGACCTATTTTATTAATGAAAATCTATCCTGGACCAACGAGGTCGTTGCAAACGCAGCAAGTTACAGACTTTCCGCACGGGAAGAGAACAGCCGTTTTATCAGGATCAATAATTGGTACGGTATGAGCAGTCTGGACTACAGATTGGGCGGAAGCCATAAGTTATCGATAGGATTGGGATACGATCTCACCAATAGCATAAGGCTTTATGACGATACAACAGCCAATAACTGGAGTATCTTTACGTTTGACCTTCGGCAGAAAATACATCCTGTTCAGGAGGTCAGGTCGAAAGGTTTAAGGTTTGAGATCGGTTATAGTTTTGATCTGCAGAAATAAAACTTAAGCATTTATTTGATTTAATTGAAACACAAACTACAATAAAACCGAAACTTATTAAAATGTTCATTAGATTTGAGTAACAAAAGAATTTAAGAGGGATTATTCCTAGAATATGAAAAAAAGAATACATATCATCCTGCCTGTGGCTTTGGCTATTATTTTACCGGGCCTCAATTTCTTTTCTATTTCGGAAACTTCAGGTGTTCAGCCGGACAGATTTGCAGAAAAATGGTTGTATGCTTCCATTGTTCTGTATATTCTCTGGTATATTCTACAAGCGGTTTCCAATATCAAGACAAAATATAAGAATCTTATCATTACAAGCGTTGTTGCGTCTTTTGTTTTCATTGTTTATGCGTTTTTTGCCCTATTGATATTTAAAATTCCTAGTGCTATTAAATGGGTATTTATTGTTAAATTGTTTTTTGCCTCGGTATTATTTTTTATCATTCAGTATGCACTGAAGGCCAATGAAAATATTTCAAAGCTTCAATTGGAAAAAGAGCAGATACTGATCGAGAATTACAAAGTTCAGCTTCAGGAACTTCGTACGAAAGTTGATCCCCATTTTCTGTTCAATTCATTCAATACCTTGCGAACAATGATCAGAAATAATCATCCTTCTTCTGAACAATTTGTGATGAGCCTGTCCAATTTTTACAGATTAACATTAACTTTGAACAAGACCTCAACGACCTCTCTTCAAGAAGAGATTGATGTTCTGAAATCCTATCTTTTTCTTATACAGACCAGAAAAGAAGGAGCGGTCAACGTATTGATGGACATCGAGGATGACCTGTTACAAAAGCAAATACCCACATTAAGTCTTCAGATTCTTACAGAGAATTGTTTCAAACATAACAGAACTTCTTCCTCACAGCCGTTGGAAATTAAAATCTACAATGATCATGATTATATTGTGTTGAAAAATAACAGATTGCCGAAACTGACCGTTGATGGGATATCAGGATTTGGTCTTGAGAATATTGCGCAACGCTATAAATTGTTAAATATTCCCGACGGGATGGTGAAGAATTCAAATGATGAGTTTTTTGAAGTAAAATTAAAACTGATATAATTATGAATGTTTTATTGGTAGAAGATGAGAATTACACAGCACAGATGTTACAGGAGGTGATTGAAAACGACAAAGATTTCATTGTAGTAAAGACGCTGGATTCTATTGTGGACACAGTCGCATACCTTGCTAAATATAGCCAGAATATAGATCTGATATTTCTTGATATCCACCTTTCAGATGGGCACAGCTTTGAAATATTCCGTCATATAGATATCAGTATACCGATCATTTTTTGTACGGCTTATGATGAATATGCGCTTCAGGCAATCAAAAACAATGGGATAGACTATATAATGAAACCTTTTGAAGATCAGGAAATACTGGCCTCGCTACAAAAGTTCAAACAGCTGGCCTCACGCTTTAAGAAGCAGCTAAATTTTGAAGTTCCTGATGAGATTTCTAAAGTTTCAGCCTATCAGGGAAGTTTTCTCGCACAGCAGAAAGATAAGACGATCGTAGTTTTTGCAGAAAATATTGCGATGTTTGCCATAGAGCAGGACGTAGTCTATCTCTATACATTCGACAGGAAGAGATATCCTGTTTTTAAAAATATGGAGTACATTGAGAGTATTAGTGATCCCCGAATCTTTTTCAGGATCAACCGGCAAATGTT
>QFQW01000049.1 GCA_003248755.1 Chryseobacterium sp.
ACATTTCAAACAATTAAGCCGGGCCCAAAACCAAATAAAGAAGATGGTACTCCGGATAGAAGAAGACGTGTCACACCAGAGAACCAACCAAAACACCCAGCTTTAAAGCCCCACAAGCACAAGCCTGGTGCTTAAATAAAAATAATGACAGTTGATAAACAACAGCTGTCTTTTAACAAAATAATAAATCTAAAACATATTATTATAATGAAAAAAAAGTATATTATTACATTTGATGTCCATATTGGTCATCAACAAATTATTAAAGATTTAACATCCTGTGATTGGCATTCAATTATCAAAGGATATGATGACGGAGGAAATGCTGTTATTTGCTACTTACCAGAAACAACTTGGTGGAAAGAGTTCGAGACATCTAGACAAGCATATGATGAATTCAGTTTAATTGCAGGCTCAAATAATATCATTAGAGTCCTAGTTTCAAAATTAGACGATTGGCGTTGCTCTACAATTAATGCTATGGCACATCAACAGGAAGAAGCTAAAAAACTACAGTAAAATAATTTTCAATAACGCCAATGTTTGAATTGTGAAATTAGATATTGGCGTTATTTATTTTTACCAATTATTTGACTTGCTAAATCATTTTTTTACATCTAACGGGTATATTTTAACGACAAATTCACCTATCAACTTATTTCGTGTATGAATATCATTAATTTGTAAGTAATTATTATCTATATGTTGCATAAAAGAATAATCGGGATAAAAAATTGTTGGATAAAATTCCGGTTCTAAATTGTGTTCATCCAAAAAAATTTGACCAGATTTATCAAATACATTAAAATTTACTCTCACCGCCATTTTTTGCTTTATAATTTCTGAGTTGACAGTCTTTATGCTTACCAAAGCATTGAAATGTATATTTGAGTGATTATTTTGTAATTCGTGAAGTTTAACAAACTCCTTCAACTGTCCGTGGGATTTTATAGTTTTTTCATTCATATCAATATATTTTAATTACGGAATTTATGTGTTATTTTATCATTTCAAATTGTAAATTATCATATACTTCTAGAATTGACAACATTTCCCAAATCACCTTTTAAATTTTAATATAGTGTGGCATTCGGGAAGCAACTACTTATTAATTCGCATTACCTTATAGAATTTTTGCGCTAACTAATGTATTTTAGCAATTTCTGTTGTAATTGACATCTGCTCCCATTTTTCCTGCAACAGAATGAATTTTTGTCGTTTCCAGGGCTTCCTTAATGCTAAGAGCGGGCAAAATACTTGGTAATCTCTTCGCAAGCATTGTTTTCCCACTTCCAGGGGAGCCGATTAAAATAATATTGTGCCCACCGGCGGCGGCAACTTCCATCGCTCGCTTTGCTGCTTCTTGCCCCTTGACTTCATCGAAATCGAAGGGGAAATTGACTATTTTATCTTGGAACTCTTTTCTTGTATCAATTTCAAATTTTTCCAATGATTCTCCGTCATTAAAAAAATCAATTACTTGTTTTATATTCTCGATACCATAAACCTCTAGATTATTAACAATTGCCGCTTCTCTAGCGTTTTGTCTGGGGAGAATAATACCTTTGAAACCGTCTTCTCTAGCTTTAATTGCAATTGGCAGAACTCCTTTTATGGGTTGTAGCCCTCCATCTAGAGACAATTCTCCCATTATCAGATATTGACAAATTTGTTCTGCTTTTATTAAATCTGACGCTGCTAATATTCCTAAAGCAATGCTCAAATCATATGATGATCCTTCTTTACGCAAATCTGCAGGAGCCATATTGATGGTAATCTTTTTTCCCGGAATTTTGAAACCGGAATTTTTTAAAGCCGCAGAAATTCTATAGCTGCTTTCTTTGATAGCATTATCTGGTAACCCTACCAAATGATAACCAACTCCATGATCAACGTTGACTTCAATAGTGATAATTTGTGCAGAGACACCATGAATGGCCGCACCGAAAATTTTAACGAGCATTTGTGTTTTTGTTTTTCCAAAAATAAAAAAACTCTCCGATAAAAATTAAAGAGTTCATTTTATTTTATATCAAAGATTCGATTTACATAAATCTTTCTCCTTTTTTAAGATTTTTGAGATCCAAAACGTAATCTTTAATCAACTGATCATTATCTCTAGGACAAATTAAGAGCGCCTTTTCTGTATCAACAATGATATAATTTTTAAGCCCATCAATGACTGCTGCCTTATTCTGATTTTTAATCCTGATTACATTACCTTTAGAATTATAAGTCAAGACATTTTTTGAACTAATCGCATTGTTATCATCATTCTTATCCGCATTGGTATAAACAGAAGTCCAAGTACCAAGGTCGCTCCAACCGAGATTTGCAGGAATTACATAGACATTATTTGCTTTTTCTAAAATCCCGTTATCTATTGAAATTTTACTTACCGTAGGATAAATTGTTTCGATATATTCTTTCTCGGTATCACAATTATATTCGCCACCGTTAAATTGGTTTAGCATTTCCGGCAAATACTTTTTGAAAGAAGAAAGAATACTTTTTGCGCTCCAAATAAAAATCCCCGCGTTCCAAAGAAAATCCCCGGATTCTATAAAACTTTTTGCAATTTCTAAACTGGGTTTTTCTGTAAAAGTCTTCACCTTAGAAAATACTTCATTCTTTTCCTGAATGAATTGAATGTAACCATAACCCGTATCAGGTCTTGTTGGCGTAATGCCTAATGTGATTAAGTAATCGTTTTTTGATGCTAATTCAAAAGCAAGTTCCACCTTTTCTAAAAATGTTTTTTCTTTTAGGATCAAGTGATCTGCAGGCATAACAATAATATTGGCATCAGGATTAGAATGTTCAATTTTTTTGGCCATGTAAAGATTACAAGCCGACGTATTTTTCATTGCCGGCTCTCCTACAATATTCTGGGCAGGAACATCTGGCAATTGCTGGGTTGTAAGATCCACATATTCTTGATTGGTAATGACATAAATGTTTTCTGCAGGAATCAGTTGGCTGATTCTATCAAACGTCTGCTGAATCATTGTTCTGCCAGTTCCTAATATATCGTGAAATTGCTTTGGGAATTTTTGAGTACTCATGGGCCAAAAACGGCTTCCAATTCCTCCTGCCATTATTACGCAATAATTATTATTTTTCATCCAGTATTAGTTTTTCGACTTTTGCTAATGGTCGGAATAAATATTTTTTTGAATTTTTCAAATGGATACAAAGATATAATTTTTTCTTTTTTTCAAGAATTTTATACTCGTCTCCTTTATAATGAAAAATTTCATTAATTGATAAATCTTCAATAAAAACAAAACTATCTTCAGGATTATCTATATGAAAGTATTTCACCAAATCCGGACTTGCCATAAAATTGGCCTTAGGGCTTTTAGAGAATTTGAAAATAATTGGTTTGAGATCAGCAGTATAGATATCGATACTCTCCAACAGCATTTCTCGAAAAGTATCTTTCCATTCTTTTCCGTGAGCACTGATTCTATTATTAAATTTTTCAAATGCAAGGAGATGAGCCAACTCATGAGTCAAAACAAAAAAGAAAAGTTGTCTATCCAATGTAGAATTAATGGTTATCTGATGAGATTTGTCCGGCATTTTTCTATAATCTCCCAGCTTGCTGTTTCTGTCTTTTGTAATTCTGATATGAATACGATAATCCGCAAACCATTTTTTCAAGAAAGGAAGCGTAGAATCCGGAAGATACTGCTCTAAAACGTTAATCGACATCAAATAACTCTAATTATAAGCAAAAATAACAATTACGAACGATTTTAATCTTAATTTAATAATATCTTATGCTTGATTTTTCTTAAATTTCGGATAAATTGTAAAATTTGCAAAAGTCTGTCCGGTATTTGTTGATTCTTTTCTGTTTCGCTTGTTCAGAGAAGGAGAATTCGAGAAAAAATGTCTCGAAAAAATCCACCAACCCCTTTTATGAAAAGGCTTTTGTATTGCAAGATAAAAATGAGCTAGACAGTGCATTCTTTTACCTGAATAAAGCTAAAGATATTTTTTCAAAAAAGAATGATAGTTTGGGAGTTGCCAAAAGCCTTGTCAATATGGCTTTTATACAGGAAAATATTGGAGACAACTTTGGAAGTATAGAAACAAGTCTGGAAGCGACTAAGTTTCTCAAAGAAAAAGATACTGCCCAACACACATTTATTTTCTGTAACTACAATACATTAGGGATTAACTCTAGTAGCTTGAAGAATTATGACGATGCGTATCGATTCTATAAAAAAGCTCAGCCGTTTACAAAGGATCCTATTGATAGAATGATGCTGGCCAATAACTTGGCAATACTGTTTCACAATCAGAAAGAATATGGGAAGTCTCTTGCTGTCTATGAGCAATTACTAGACAGTGTGGGCTCAAAAAGTGAATATTATCCAAAACTTCTTCTCAATTATTCCAGATCAAAATGGTTTTTTGATAAAGATTTTAATCCTTCAAAGGATTATCTTTTAGCAGAAAAACTCAGTCAAAATTTTGAAGATGATTGGACAAAAGATGCGGCTTATGCTTATCTCTCTGCTTATTATCTCAAAAATAATACTGATTCTGCGGGACTCTATGCAAGGAAAATGCTAAGTCTTGCAAACAAGCTGCAATATCCAACCGATCAATTGGAAGCTTTGCAAACATTAATTAAAATTTCTGACGGAGCAGAGGCACATCATTATTTCGATCAATATTCTAGAATACAAGATAGTCTTACAACTGCTCAAAACAAAGCAAAAAATCAATTTGCCCTCATCCGTTTTGAAAGTGAAAAAGCTAAAACTGAAAATTTGAAACTGCAAAAAGAGCACGAAGTTCATCAATTTCAGGTTGCAAAACAAAAGTTTATCAACTGGATTCTGGTATTTGTTTTTATAATCGTTATTGTTACAAGTTATATTTGGATAAAAAAAAGAAGAGAAAGATTCATCTTGGAATCAAAAAACAGACTCCAAAAACAACGATTGGACTTTTCTAAAAAAGTTCATGATGTGGTTGCAAATGGAATCTATGAAGTTATATCAGCCATAGAAAACCAATCCGACATTCCAAAAGAAAAAGTCCTTGATAAGCTTGAATTAATGTACGAAAAATCCCGTGACTTATCCTACGAAAATCCTCTACAACAGGACTTCAATGAACAGATGTCTGCTCTTATTAGCTCTTTTGACAATACTGAAACTAAGATTATTATTATCGGGAATGATTATGATTTTTGGAAATTGATGACACAAAATCAAAAAGAAGAATTATTCAATGTTATCCGTGAACTTTTAATCAATATGAAAAAACACAGCAGGGCTAGTCAGGTTATTTTAAGATTCATCAAGGAAGAAAATAATTACGAAATTAAATACATTGATAATGGAATAGGGCTGCCAAAGAATTATACACCGAAAAACGGACTTACAAATATTCTGACAAGACTTTCCGACATTGGTGCAAATTTGATTTTTGAAGATAATCCTTCCGGGGGAGTAAGACTTTCAATTAAATTATAAAATTATGTTCAGTAAAATATTAATAGCGGAGGATCATGAGAGCAGCAACTTTTCTGTTCAGAAAGTTTTGGAAGAACTAGACATTTCAAATATAGATTATGTGTACTATTGTGACGATGCATTTTCATTCTTGAAAAAATCTTTGGAAATTTCTCTTCCTTACGAAGTCTTGATTACGGATCTTTCTTTTGAAGAAGATGATAGAAAGCAGATTATAAAAAATGGGAGGGAACTAATTAAATGCTGTAAAGAAATCTATCCTGATCTGAAAGTGATTGTTTTTTCTGCCGAGCATAGATTGGGTGTAATTGATTTGTTATTCAAAGAATTAGAAATCAATGCGTTTGTGAGAAAGGCCAGATCAGATTCTCAAGAGTTGAGAAATGCTGTCAAGGCAATTCGGAATGATGAGACATATATATCCCATAATCTGAAACTTCCTGTAAAAAGTATCAATACTTTGGAATTCAGCAATTATGATATTTCCATACTTCAGCTGTTGTCCGAAGGAATTTTACAAAAAAATATTCCTAAGAAATTGCTTGAAAAAGATATTTATCCCAATAGTCTAAGTAGCGTAGAAAAAAGAATTAATGCAATGAAGGTTGTATTGGCAGCTAAAAACGTTGAAGAATTGATAGCCAGTTGTAAAGAAATTGGAATAATCTAATAAAATAATTAATTTTTTGGATTTTACGGTTTTCCCGTAAAGAAATGTGGTTTTATGTATCTAATTTTGCAATCGGAACTAATAACCGTAAAAACACAAATCGAGATACATTCATTTTTCAAAAATAGCCTGAAGCATAAAACTTCAGGCTATTTTTTAATCAAATACAAAATAACACATCCGGCAAAATAACAAAGGATATCAATCCAACTAAACGAATTTCCCATAACTGTCATCATAATCGGGTTATTTTGAAAACCCAAAACTTCTGCAAATTTGAAATACTGCGCAAACTCAATCAGACAGGAAAAGATGAAAATCCCAATAATCAGTTTTGTTGAATCAAAGTCAAAAAATGCCTTGATGAAATAATACATCAGCATTACTACCAAAACATCACCAAGATAAGCTCTTACAAAGAAAATATTTCTAAGTTTTGTAGCAATCATAACTTCTACAAAGAAAATAAAAACGGCAAGAAAGAAATTTTTGTAATCGAATTTTAATTGGATATTCACAGTTAATGCTTTATAAAACATAACAAAAAATCGAGGCAATTATTACCTCGATTTTTTATTTTTTCACCTTGATTGTACAGCCAATTGCGACCGTTTTCTCTGTTTTGACAGGTTCATTTTTCAAAAGCTGGTTTACGGCATCCTGAACGTAGTAGTCAGAAACATCATTTGGATTTTCGTAGTTGTTGTCGATTGTTCCAATATATTTCACGATGTTTTTTCCGTTTTCTTTTTTCAAAACGTAAACGTGAGGCGTTTTTGTAGCACCATAGATGGGATAGACTTTCTGACCTTCATCTACCAGATAAGGAAATGTAAATCCTTTTTCCTTGGCTCTGGTCTGCATCTCTGCAAAACCATCCTGAGGCTGAACAGTCGGGTCATTTGGATTGATGGCAATCACGGGATAACCTTTGCCTTTGTACATTTTGTCCAGCGCAATGATTCTGTCTTCATACTTTTTCGCATACGGACAGTGGTTGCACGTAAAAACTACAATGAAGCCTTTTGCCGATTTAAAATCACTCAGGGAAACCATGTTCCCGTCCACGTTTTTCAGTTTGAAATCTGTGGCTTCATCGCCAATTTGGTAACCGGAATTATAAATTGTGGTAAAACTCAATAATCCCAAAACCAGGATCAGTCCGAAAGAAAACCATTTTATTTTTTTCATTTTAAATATTTTATAGATTATAATGTTTAGTAATTGCTGATTCTAATTCTTCCAAAGACATTTCACCATTATTAAAGAATACTTTTTCGCCGTTTTTATAAAATAAAGTCACAGGAATCTCACCTTCCCAATCTTTCTGGAATTTTGGAATCCAAGTATTCATTCGTTTGTTATCGTCCAAAACTACAACTTCTGCGTTCAGGTTTTTATTTTTGATGAAGTTGATGACTTTCTGTTTATCTCTCGCCATATCTAAAGAAACCAACAGCATTTTGAAATTCGGATTTTGAGAATATTTTTTATTTACTTCTATGAAATGAGGTAATTCTTTGACGCAAGGCGCACAAGTTGTTGCCCAGAAATTAACCACAACAAGTTTATCTTTTTCTTGACTAATGCGCTTTTCCAAGTCTTCATACTTAATCAAAGAAACTTCGGTTTGAACTTGTGCATTCATCAAAAAAGGAAAGATCAATAAGAGAAATTTTACTAAAGTCTTCATATTCAAATTTAAAAAATACTTTTGACTCTTGAATTAAATTGTTCTAATGAATATCTTTGGAAAAAATAACTATGAAAAAATTATTACTGCTATTTGTCTTATTTTTTAGCATTCCGGCTTTTTCTCAAGACAAAAATGAAAACGAAGTCTTTGAAGCAGTCGATAAAGCGGCAACTTTTGAAGGTGGTATTTCGTCTTTCAGAAATGAATTTGCAAAAAATGTCAACATTAATAAAGTACAGGGAAAAGGAACTTTTCGTACAGTCTTGACTTTTGTTGTAGAAAGAGATGGAACCATTTCTGATTTAAAAGCCAGCGGAGAAAATCAAAGCTTTAATGAACAAGCGGTAAAAGCAATCAAAAAGATAAAAACAAAATGGTCTCCGGCAAAAAAAGATGGAACCCCAGTAAGGTCAAGATTTAGATTTCCGGCCGCAGCTAATATTTAATAATAATTTTCGGTTTGATTTTTGAAAATAAAATTCTAACCAAATCTTATTGTTGTGAAAAAGCTATTATTTATTGGAGTATTATTGTCATTAACAATTAGTTGCATCCCTGACAAAGACAAACGTGACAAGAGAAAACAAGACCACAGCGCAGAACATATGAGAAATCGTGGTGTGGATTCTGCAGCGGTTTCTTCACAGAAAAATACTGCGGATACAATTTCGAATAAGAAATAAATCTTATCGCCCAATCATCTTCTTAATCGAATTCAGTTTCATCAATGCTTCAATCGGTGTCAAAGTATTGATGTCAATTTTCGTCAATTCTTCACGAATATTTTCAAGAACTGGGTCGTCTAATTGGAAAAACGAAAGCTGAAGATTTTCTTCGGTTACACGTTTTATTTTTTCACCGGAATCTTGTGTTGCTCTGCTGGATTCCAAAGTTTTAAGGATTTCATTCGCTCGATTGACTACTTTGGAAGGCATACCTGCCAACTTCGCTACGTGAATACCGAAACTATGTTCACTTCCTCCGGAAATCAGTTTTCTGAGGAAAATAATATTACCTTTCGCCTCCTGGATGGAGACGTGGAAATTCTTGACTCTTTCAAAGTTGACTGACATCTCATTCAGTTCGTGGTAATGCGTGGCGAATAAAGTTTTCGGCTGCGTCGGATGCTGATGAAGATATTCTGCAATGGCCCAGGCAATGGAAACACCGTCGTAAGTGGAAGTTCCACGTCCGATTTCGTCCAACAAAATCAAACTTCTCTCCGAAATATTATTAAGGATATTCGCCGCTTCATTCATTTCCACCATAAAAGTTGATTCGCCGGCAGATAAATTATCTGTCGCACCAACTCTTGTAAAAATTTTGTCCAGAGTTCCAATCTCGGCGTGTTTTGCAGGAACAAAACTTCCGATCTGAGCCAGCAAAGAAATGATTGCTGTTTGTCTCAGAATTGCAGATTTACCCGCCATATTCGGTCCGGTTACCATTATGATTTGTTGAGAATCTCTATCCAGAAAAACATCATTAGGAATATAAGATTCACCAAGCGGTAAAGATTTTTCAATGATTGGGTGTCGTCCTTCCTGAATATCAATCGAGAAAGAATCGTTCAGAATCGGTTTTGTATAATTATCTTCAACAGACAAATCTGACAGGCCGACTGCGCAATCTAATTCGCCAATCAATTTTGAATTTTCCTGTAATTGGTCAATATAAATCAAAACATTTTCACAGACACTCCTGTAAAGTTCCAATTCTAATTTGCCAATTTTTTCTTCAGCGCCAAGAATTTGATTTTCATATTCCTTCAGCTCTTCGGTAATGTAACGTTCTGCGTTTACCAAAGTCTGTTTACGAATCCAATCCTCAGGAACTTTATCTTTATGCGTATTTCTAACCTCGATATAATATCCGAAAACCCCATTGAAATCAATTTTCAAACTCGAGATTCCTGTTCTTTCGATTTCACGCTGGCACATTTCGTCCAAGAAACCGCGACCTTTGCTTTGCAGATTTCTCAAATGGTCCAATTCTTCCGAGATTCCTTCTTTGATGACATTTCCTTTGTTGATGTTGACAGGAAGTTCATCATTCAAATGATTTTTGATGAATTCAATTAATTCCTCAAGATTGATGAAAGGGTCAATCCAAGCCAGAACATCCGGAAATCTCAGAAGATGTTTTCTGATTTCATTAATATTAATGATGCTTTGACGGAGATAACCTAATTCTTTCGGTGAAATCTTTTCAGCTGCTAATTTTCCAATTAATCTATCTAAATCCGAAATTCCTTTTAATAAATCTTTGATATCATATTTCAAAGAATCTTCCTTGTTAAGAAATTCAATCAGGTTCAATCTTCTGTTGATGTCTCCGATATTTTTCAAAGGAAGGATCAAACGTCTTCTCAACAATCTTCCGCCCATTGGCGTAGACGTTTTATCGATAATATCAAGAAGCGATTTTCCCTGATGGTTGGCAGAATAAACAATTTCGAGATTCCTCAATGTGAAGTTGTCCATCATCAGATAATCATCCTGCGGAATGACCTGAATCTTTGTAATGTGTTGTAAAAGTGCATGATGCGTGTCTTCTACCAAATATGCAAAGATTGCTCCTGCTGCTGTGATTCCCAGTTTATGTTCCTCTATTCCAAAACCTTTCAAAGATTGAGTTTTGAAATGTGAAGTCAGTTTTTCGTAAGCATAAGGATATTTGAACGCCCAATCTTCCAGCTTGAAAACATTTTTATTTCTCAGCTGATTAGGAATTTCCGAAGTCCTTTGATAGATAATTTCGCTCGGGTCAAATGTGTGAACGATGTGAAGTAATTTTTCAAGATTTCCTTCACTTACAAGGAATTCCCCCGTTGAAACATCCACAAGTGCCATTCCGTATTTTTCTTTTTCCTTATGAAGAGAAAGCAGGAAATTGTTTTTCTTGGAAGTCAGAACCTGGTCATTGAAAGTAACTCCCGGAGTTACTAATTCTGTAACACCTCGTTTTACAATTCCTTTGACGGATTTTGGGTCTTCCAACTGATCACAGATCGCAACACGCATTCCTGCCCTTACCAACTTTGGGAGATAAGAATCCACGGAATGATGCGGAAATCCGGCCAGCTCGATGTGACCTTCGCCATTGGCTCTTTTGGTGAGAACAATCCCAAGAATCTGCGATGTTTTTATCGCATCCTGTCCAAAAGTTTCGTAGAAATCTCCAACACGAAATAGCAATAATGCATCAGGATATCTAGCCTTGATAGTGTTGTATTGCGTCATTAACGGAGTTTCTTTCTTTGCCAATTTTCTGAATTTTAGAAGCGCTAAAATACGAAATTAATTCAGAGAATACTTCTTAATAAAAGTTGGACGTCTTGGTTTTTTTAATAATTTGTTTGTAAAATTTTCGAAAAATGAGATTCCTCAAAAGAAAATTAAAAATAATCCGTTTAATTCTTAAATTTGGCTAATGAAAAAATATTTTTACCTATTTATATTGTCAATTTCTCTGATAAGCTGCTACACTTACAAGGTTAGTACAGACAATGATGATACAAAGCCAAGCAAAAATGAGCCACGAAGCAAAGGTGAACAAGGTGTAAAATCCAATGAACAATTTGCCGTTAGGTCTTTTGCAGATAATCAGGCAAATATTGCATCTGTAGCGTCTAAAGGACCAAGAAATCTCAAACCGGAGAAAGATAAAAAGCCCAATCCAACAACTGTCCAAGAAAAGCTGGAGATTAATAAATACTTTAAAATTGAAGTGGACGGAAGATCATATAAGATACAGGTAGATAAATGGGAAAGTGATACTTTGGTTGCACATGTAATCCATAAACCTAAAAAGATTTTAAAGTTTCATAAAAATCAGATTGACCAGTCGACTATTGCAGAAAGACGATTTTCTCAACCAACTGCTGATATCATTACAGTCCTTGTATATGCTGGTATTGGTGTAGGAATTTGGTCTTTAGTTCGGTAAAAGAAAAATGTTTTTGTTTTTATAAAACTGCTATAAATCATAAAGCCGCATTATTTTGCGGCTTATTTTTTGATAATCAGCGGAGGTTTGAACATTTGTTTAATTTTAAATCGAAATTATTCATATTATCTTTCAAAAATTATTTATAGTTAGTCCAAATAACCTCATATTTGTAATGCAAACTATAACCATATAATATTTAAAATAAAAGTTTGATTAAAATCTATCCATATCCAAATGAAGGTTGAACAAATATATACAGGCTGTCTTGCGCAAGGTGCGTATTACATTGTTTCCGAAAATGAAGCGGCAATTATTGATCCTTTGAGAGAAGTGAGACCTTATCTTGAGCGTTTGGAAAAGGATAAAGTTAAACTCAAATATATTTTTGAGACTCATTTTCACGCAGATTTTGTTTCGGGACATTTGGATCTGTCTAAGAAAACTAATGCGCCGATTGTTTTCGGACCTACTGCAAAACCAGATTTTGAAGCGATTATTGCAGAAGATAGTCAGGTTTTTGAAGTTGGAAAAATTAAAATTAAAGTTCTTCACACGCCAGGACATACTTTGGAGAGTTCAACTTTTCTTTTGATTGATGAAGATGGAAAAGAAACAGCTATTTTCTCCGGTGATACGTTGTTTTTAGGTGATGTTGGAAGACCGGATTTAGCTCAGAAAGCTGGCGAAATCACTGAAAAAGATTTGGCAGGAATGCTTTACGAAAGTCTCCAAAGCAAGATTTTACCTTTGGATGATTCGATTACGGTTTATCCGGCTCACGGTGCTGGTTCTGCCTGCGGAAAAAATATGCAGAAAGAGACGGTAGACACTTTGGGAAATCAGAAAAGAACAAATTATGCCTTGAATCAACCTGATAAGGAATCTTTTATCAATGAAGTTCTCGACGGGTTAACTGCACCTCCAAAATATTTCGGTATGAATGTCGCCATGAACAAAGGTGGCTACGAAAGTTTTGACAAAGTTCTGAAAAAAGGAAATAACCCATTGTCTGTAGAAGATTTTGAAACGGCAGCCGAAGAAACCGGAGCTTTGATTTTGGATACAAGAAGTGCTGCGGTTTTTCATAAAGGTTTTGTTCCGAATTCTATCAATATCGGAATCAAAGGCGATTTTGCACCTTGGGTTGGAGCAATGATTGTGGATGTTCAGCAACCGATTCTTTTGGTTTCTGATGAAGGAACAGAAGAAGAAGTCATAACGAGATTAAGCAGAGTAGGATTTGATAATGTTTTAGGATTTTTGGACGGTAGTTTTGAAGCTTGGAAAAACTCTGCAAAAGAAACTGACGAAATCAGAAGAATATCGGTGGAAGAATTTGCTAATGAATTTTCTGAAAATGTGAAAGTTATCGACGTGAGAAAAGAAACAGAATACGAGGCTGAACATCTCGATGAAGCTTATAGCAAACCTTTGGCTTATATCAATGATTGGGTGAATTCTTTAGATAATTCTGAACATTTTTATATTCATTGTGCTGGAGGTTACAGAAGTATGATTGCGGCAAGTATTTTGCAGTCAAGAGGTTATAGGAATTTCACTGAGATTGATGGCGGGTTCAATGCAATCAAGAAAACAGAGAAATTTCCATTGAGCAATTTTGTTTGTCAAAGTAAAACTTTGTAGAATTAAAAAGGCTTTCCTTCGTCAAACTTAGGCTCAGCCTGACAATGCAGAATTTTGTCACTCTGAGGCTTTCGAAGAGTCTAATATCTAAAACCTAACTTCTAATATCTAGTAAAATGTCACAAAAATTTCAAGAATTAATTCAATCCGAGCGTCCTGTTCTTATTGATTTTTTTGCCACTTGGTGTCAGCCTTGTAAAGTTCAGTCTTCTGTTTTGAATTCTGTAAAAGAGCAGGTTGGCGAAAAAGCAAGAATTGTAAAAATTGACGTTGACCAATTTCCTTCGATTGCATCAGAAAATGGTGTTCGTGGCGTTCCGACTTTAGCGATTTTCAAAAATGGAGAATTGCTTTGGAAAGAAAGTGGTGTTCATGATGTTAATTCTTTGGTTGGGTTGCTGGAAAATTACTCTAATTAAAAATAAAAAACATAAAGTTGGTCATTCCGTAGGAATCTCAACAAATACAAATTTAACCGTTTAGATTCCTACGGAATGACAAATATTGTGAAATAATTATTTGTTATAAATTATTTCAAACTCATCCCTTTCCTTCAAAAAAGGAAACTTATTTCGGAATTCTTTCAACTCTTCTAAGTTCCACTCAGTTATGATGAGGTTGTTTTTTCGTTCGGAGATTTCTCGTCCGTCTGGAAAATAGACTAATGAACTTTCCTCATATTCAAAATTATAACCGTCTGTTCCAATTCTATTTAATCCAAAAAGGAAAGCCTGATTTTCAATTGAACGTGCTTTTAAAAGTGATTTCCAGGCTTCAACTCTTGATTTGGGCCAATTCGCAACGTATAAAACGGCATCATAATCATTTTGATTTCTCGAAAATACCGGAAATCGCAAATCAAAGCAAACCTGCAAAAGAATCTTAAATCCTTTGTAATCAATGATTTTTCGTTCTGTTCCTGCAGTATAAATTTTGTCTTCTCCGGAATAAGAAAACAAATGTCTTTTGTCATAATATTCAAAACTTCCATCTGGAAAAACAAAATAAAATCGATTATAGAATTTTCCATTTTCTTCTAAGGAAACACTTCCTGCAACTGCCGAATTTTTGCTTTTGGCAAAGGATTTCATCCAAGTTAAAGTTTCCAAATTTCTATCTGCAACTTCTTCGGCTTCCATACAGAATCCGGTAGAAAACATCTCTGGTAAAAGAAATAAATCCGCTTCAACGGAACTAAATTCTTCTTCAATTTGTTTAAAGTTTTGTTCCCTGTTTTTCCAAGAAATATCGAGATTGAGACCAGCAATTTTAAGTGTTGACATACTTCGAAAGTTTGTTGCAATTTATGATTTTTTGAACACTAAGTGCACAAAGATTATTTAAAAAAATAGTGTTTTAAGGCTCACAAAGGCACTTCGTTTAGAAAAGCTAAGTGTGACTTTGTTAAGTTTTACGCCTTTCATGAACTTAAAGAGTTTCTAATCTAAAAAAAACTTCGTGGGCTTAGTGTTCAAAAAACATAATAAAGTCTTAACAAAAATCGTTCAAAAATTAAGGTTTTGCGTTAAAGTTTACTAAAAAACCGTTAAAAAATTTGATTGTAACAATCTGAAAATGATTTATATATAATTTTGCACCACTAAAACAAAAACTTAATATTATAATTAATGAAGAAATTCCCATTATTGCTGTGCTTAGTTTATTTGATAACCACTTCTTTTTATCCGGTGAGTTCTGAGAACAAAATCTCTCAAGCCAGAACGATTGTAAAAGAAATCAGACTAAGTCCAAAAAAGAATTTCTCATCACAAAATCCAGCAGAAGAAATCTATAAAGAACTCCAGTTTACGGATGAAAAATTGAATTTTGAGGTCTTTGAAAAAGCCTTTTTAGGATTCCAAAATTTGAAAAAATCCAGAAAACTAGTACCGTCAGCTAAATTGCTTTCGATTTGTGATTTTAGTTTGTCTTCTAATAGAAAACGCCTTTGGGTAATAGATTTGGATGAGAAAAAAGTGCTGTTCAACACATTGGTCGCACACGGAAAAGGAACAGGCGAAGAGTTCGCAACTAGTTTTTCCAACACAGAAGATTCGCATCAGTCCAGCCTTGGTTTCTATATCACGGAACAGGCTTATAATGGCGACAATGGCTATTCTATGAGACTTTTCGGAATGGATAAAGGTTATAACGACGCAGCGCTGGAAAGATGCATTGTAATGCATGGCGCAAATTACGTGAGTGAGGATTTTATCAAGTCCGAGAAAAGATTAGGAAGAAGCTGGGGCTGTCCTGCGGTTTCCAGAGAAATGGCGCAACCGATTATCGATACGATAAAAAACCAAACGTGCCTGTTCATCTATTATCCTGACCAGAATTATCTCGCAAGTTCCGAATGGCTGAAAAACGTTGAAAAAACCGATTCAATCCTTGGTTCTCCAAAGCAAAATATGGCAACGAATTAAGAAATAAATTCTCGCTGATTGTGAGATTTAGCCGATTATTATTAGTAATCAAACCAATCTGTGAGATTATAAAAATAAAAACCCTTCAGAAACTCTGAAGGGTTTTGTTTTATTAAGGATTCTTTACTAGCAATCTGAAACCTTCTCCGTGAACGTTGATGATTTCCAAACCTTCATCGTCTTTCAGAAGTTTTCTCAGTTTTGCAATGTAAACGTCCATGCTTCTCGCCGTGAAATAATTCTCTTTTTTCCAGATTTTTCTTAATGCCAAATCTCTCGGCATAAAGTCGTTTCTGTGGATGCAAAGTAATTTCAAAAGTTCGTTTTCTTTTGGAGAAAGCTTGTATTCGTTTTCACCAACTCTTAGTTGTCTCAACATAGAATCGAAGAAGATATTACTGATTTTGAACTGCTCCTGGTCTTCATTTTCCAAAACGGCACTTCTTTGTAGAATCGCTTTTATTTTATAAAGAAGCAACTCGGTATCAAATGGTTTTGTGATATAATCATCAGCTCCCAACTGGTAGCCTTTTAGGATATCTTCACGCATATTTCTTGCAGTCAGGAAAATGATTGGCGTGTTTTTATCAATTTTCTTCACATCTTCTGCCAGAGAAAATCCGTCTTTTTTCGGCATCATTACATCGAAAATGCAGATGTCGAATTCCTTTTCTGTAAACTCTTTCAGTCCTATTTCTCCATCGGTTGCCAATGTCACCTCGAAATTGTTGATTGTCAAATAATCCTTAAGAACTGCGCCAAAACTCTGGTCGTCTTCTACTAATAATATTCTGTTGCTCATAATTTTATGATTGATGTTATATTAATGATAATTGATTTTATGTTAGTTTTTCTTTTAAATATTTTTTATAGCTAGATGTAGCTTTTACAATTTCTTCTGCTTCATTAAACCATTTATTTAAAGTAGTTTCTGAAAACATTTTCAAGTCTTGCATAAATTCTATCCAAAATAAAGTTTCATCAGCTTCTTCTACAACGATGCATATTTATCTTTCCTTTGTTGACCTCGCTCTGCACATTGCTCTATAATTTGCCGCGGAAGAAGATGAACTTCTGAAAATTTGTTTTCTTAATACAGAAACTTTTTCGGAATAAGCTAATTCTGATAATTGACTAATAATATCTACTGATAAATCTTTTATCCTTTTTGCAAAAATCTGATTATAATTATTATCCATATTAATTAATCAATTATCATTTATCAAATATCACTTATACCTAAACTATCGGAAGTTTTATTGTAAACGTGCTTCCTTTTCCTTTGTGAGAATCTACGTGGATTTGACCTTTGTGATTCTCAATAATCTTTTTCACATAAGACAATCCAAGTCCTTGTCCTTTTACATTATGAATATTTCCTGTTTCTTCTCGGAAGAATTTTTCAAAAATTTTGTTTTTATTGGTCGATTCCATTCCCATTCCTTTGTCAGAAATTTCGATGACGTACCAGTTTCCTTCGTTTCTTGTACTAACCTTTATTTCTGGTGTTTCAGGAGAATATTTGTTGGCATTATCAAGCAGATTGATTAATGCATTCGAAATATGAAATTCATCAATTAAGAAATTATATTTTGTAGCATTAAATTCTGTTGTTAAAATTCCGTTTCTTTCATTAACAATTAATCGGAAAGATTCTGCAATACTTTTTATCAATTCTCTTACGTTGGTTTCTTTCAGATGAAGAGGCATTTCGTTTCGTTCCAGTTTGGACATATTCAGAACGGTTTCCACTTGCTTTTTCATCCTCAGATTTTCCTGTTTTATCAATCCTGAATAGTATTTCACTTTATCCGGGTCGGTAGCAATTTTATCATTCGCTAAAGAATCTGTTGCAACAGAAATTGTTGCTAAAGGCGTCTTGAACTCGTGAGACATATTATTGATAAAGTCGGTCTTGATTTCCGCAATTTTTTTCTGTCTCATCATATAATTAATAGAGATGACATAAATTCCCAAAATCGTCAGTAATGAAATGAAAGTTCCCAACAACATAGGCAAATTGTGTTTCACCAGAGAATAATCTTTTCTTGGAAAAACCAACGCCAGCGTATAAAGTGTTCTGTCTTTGCTGTCTGTAAAAAGTGGATATGTGTAATTCGTTTTATCTTTTTGGTCGAGATAGATGTTGTTTGCAACCGTTGTTAATTGATTGGTCTTATTGATGACTCCAAATCCAAATTTTGTATCAATCCCTTTGAGTCTCAATTCTTTTGAGATGACGGAGTCAATGGTTTTGCTGTCAACACGTTTTTCTATCGGAAGGTTGGTTGCGCTCAAACGTGCAAACTCCTTCATCTGATAAGAATTATTATCAAGGTCTCGGCTGATGTTGGTTGTCAAAGGTTCAGGACTGCTTCTTTTCAGCTTTAATTGTCCTTCGTCTTTGTAAAGTTTCGTTGTGTATAACGTGTCGCCTTTTGCTGAAACGGGAATGTTTTGCTTTTCAACGATGCTGGTTTGAAAAAGAATATTCGAACGATTCGCAGAGTCGGAACTTTGCTGGATATAAGTCTTAGTTGGTTGGTTTTTAGAGGCTAAAACCTCTTTTCCAACATTATTATAAGTTTCATTCCAATATTTGTTGACCTCGATTTGATTCACTTTTTGAGTCGAAGTTTCTAATGCGGAATAAACTTTATTAGAGAAATCCTGCTCGAGAGATGTATATAATTCTTTAATCCAATATAGCTGCAAAGAGACAAAAACCACCAAGGAAATTGTCATGAAAACAGATATAATAGGAATAAACTTGTTGTTCATATATTTTTTTAAGTTTGAAAAGTTAAAATTACTCTTTTTAAGAATATCTCGATAATAATAACGGATTGTAATTATTAAATATTTCTTAAAATTAAAAGATTTAACATTTTATTGTGAATATCAAATATATTGCCATAGGAAAACTTTGGTGCGATTTTTTATAATTAATTTTATAAAAAGCAAAAATTATGAACTCAGAAATTGTTTTTAATAAGGACTCGGAAACAGGAGTTTATGTGATGAAAGTTTACAGAGCCGATGTTTCCACGCTTTGGGATTATTTTACAAAGCAAGATTTGATTGACCAATGGTGGGCGCCAAAACCTTGGAAATGCGAAACCGAAAAAATGGATTTTCGGGAAAACGGAAATTGGTTGTATGCAATGAAAGGTCCGGACGGAGAAAAAGAAATGGCAATAGCAAATTACGGTGAGATAATGCCCCACAGAAGTATTGTGTGGACAGATGCTTTTGCTGATGCCAAAGGGAAAGTAAGGACAGATTTGCCTCAAACTTCTTGGCTGATTGGTTTCACAGGAATTGATGAAGGTACAAGAATGACTTTCAATCTGCATTTCAACTCAAAAGAAGAAATGAATCAGCTCATCGAAATGGGTTTTGAAGAAGGCTTCAAAATGGGATTGAATCAGTTGGAAGATATTTTGGAAGAAAAATATTCTAAATAATTTTCTCGCAGATTAAGCGAATTTTGCAGATAATAACTTCAAAGAAGTCTGTATCATCTGCTAAATCTGCAAGAAGTAAATCTTAATCCAAATCAATCTCTTCATCAATAAAATACTGTATAATCGCTTTTTTCATCAGAAGCGATTGTTCGTTAGGCTTCAAATCCGGCAAATCTTCCAGCTTTTCAAACTCTGGCCAGCCGTCATTATAATGACTGAATTTATAATACCCAAAAGGCTCCAGCAATCTACAAACCGCAATATGAATAAGATTGACTTTGTCATCTTTCGTGAATTTTTGCTGACCACTTCCCAATTCCTGAATACCTATTAAAAATAATATGGTTTCAATAGGCGGATTTTTTTCCGTTTGGAAGTTTTCTTCAAAAAAGTGTTCTATTTTTTTCCAGATTTCGGATTCTGTCATATTTTTATAATTAATAAATGATAGTTGATGGCTGCTTGCATATTTGATTATCTTCTGACTTGCCACATACAGCTTCTGAGCTCCGATTTTTGTAAAAAACCTTTTACAACTTGCTGTGTGTGGCGTTTTATTTATCAATCTTCAAAAGAAATGCATATTCCAAAGCAACTTCTTTCAGGCTTTCGAATCGTCCACTTGCGCCACCGTGACCGGAACTCATATCAGTTTTGAAAATCAGAATATTATTATCGGTTTTCAAATCCCTCAGTTTTGCGGTCCATTTTGCAGGTTCCCAATATTGAACCTGAGAATCATGGAAGCCTGTTGTAATTAATATATTAGGATAATCTTTCGCTTCGATGTTATCGTAAGGCGAATAGGATTTCATATAATCATAATATTCCTTGTCGTTTGGATTTCCCCATTCGTCGTATTCTCCGGTTGTCAAAGGAATCGTTTCGTCCAGCATTGTCGTCACAACATCCACAAAAGGAACCTGAGCGACAATTCCGTTAAATAATTCGGGATTGTAATTCATTACCGCTCCCATCAGAAGTCCGCCCGCGCTTCCGCCCATGGCATAAAGATGTCTAGGAGATGTGTAGTTTTCTGATATTAAATATTTTGCAGCATCAATAAAATCAAAAAACGTATTCTTTTTCTGAAGCATTTTTCCATCTTCGTACCATTCGCGACCGAGATATTCGCCGCCTCTGATGTGAGCAATAGCATAAATAAAGCCTCTGTCCAGTAATGATAATCTCACACTTGAGAAACTAGCGTCAACGGTGTGACCATAACTTCCGTAACCATAAAGTAAAAGCGGTGTTTCAGCAGATTTCTTCGTGTCTTTATGATAAACTAAAGAGATTGCAACTTGTTTTCCATCTCTTGCTTTTGCCCATATTCTTTCCGAGATATAATTTTCTGCGGAAAAATTTCCGCCCAAAACTTCTTGTTCTTTTAGAAGTTTGGTGGTTTTTTCCTTCATATCATATTCGTAAGTGGAAGAGGGTTTTGTCAAAGATGTATATCCGAAACGCAGTTTTTCTGTATCGAATTCCATATTCGTTCCGATGTACGCTGTGTAAGTCGGCTCCGAAAATGGCAGATAATGAGAATCTCCTGTTTTGTTTTCTATGATTTTGATTTGAAGAAGTCCTTTTTCCCGTTCTTCTATGACAAAATAATCATTGAATATTTCAAAACCTTCCAGCAAGACATTTTCTCTGTGAGGAATGAAATCTACCCAATTTTCAATCTCCGGATGAGAAACTTTTGTCTTTACGATTTTGAAATTTGTAGAATTATCGGCGTTTGTAATGATGTAAAAATCATCCTGATAATGCTCTACCGAATATTCCAAATCCTCCGTTCTTTCCTGAATAATCTTCCAATCTGCAAAAACGTTATCAGCTGGAATGAATCTGTGTTCATCTTCATTCGTGCTTGACGAAGAAATAAAAATGTATTCTAATGATTTGGTTTTGAAAACATTAACGTCAAAAGTTTCATCCTCTTCATGAAATATCAGAACGTCTTTTTCTGTTTCGGTTCCAATCGCATGTCGATGGATTTGATAAGCTCTTAGACTTTCATCTTTTCTAATATAAAAAATATGTTGGTTGTCATTTGCCCAAACTGCTTTTCCGGTTGTGTTTTCGATTTTATCTTCGAAGATTTCTCCTGTTTTGAGATTTTTGAAAAATATCGTGTAAATTCTTCGTCCTGTTTTATCAGAAGAATAAGCAATTAAATTATTATCAACACTTACGGAAACGCTTCCGATATCAAAATATTCTTCGCCTTCCGCCAAAATATTCACGTCCAAAAGAATTTCTTCTTCATTTTCCAAAGTTTGAAACTTCCTGGAGAAAATCGGATATTCTTTCCCATCTTCATAGCGGACAATATACCAATATTGATTAAAGAAATAAGGCAAAGACTGGTCGTCTTTTTTGTAGCGGAATTTCATCTCCTCATACAAATCATTCTGAAGGTCTTCTGTGTCCTTCATTACAAAATCGGTATAAGAATTTTCTTCTTCGAGGTATTTGATGACTTCCGGATTTTCACGTTCATTCATCCAGAAAAAAGGGTCATTTCTTTTATCGTTGTGAATTTCTAGAAGCTTATTTATTTTTTTTGCTTTTGGAGCGTTCATTTGAAATTGGTATTAATTAAAACCACATAGGCACATAGATTAAATTTTTATTTAAAGAAAATAGAGAGAATTTAAATGTCTTCTATTTAAACTTTAACAATCCAATTAATTATTCAGAAAACTATGTGTCTATGTGGTTAAAAGTTTTCTGAAGAGATTTTCAGGTTCAACAAAAATAAACAAAAAACCATCTTCTCAGAAAGAAGACGGTTTTGATTTATGTATTCAATAATTATTTATTGACGCTTTTGATGTATTTTTCAATTGCCATTGTCATAGATGGCGTTTCTTTGGTTGGAGCCATTACATTTACTGTCAATCCGGCTTCTTCCGCTGCAGCTTGAGTTGTTGTTCCGAAAACAGCAATCTTGGTATCGTTTTGTTTGAAATCAGGGAAATTGATTCCTAATGATTTGATTCCCTGATGGCTGAAGAATACCAACATGTCATAATCTTTGATATTGATATCTGTCAAATCACTTGCAACTGTTTTATACATTATTGCTCTTGTCCAATCCACATTGGCAGCATCCATTACTTTTGGAATTTCTGGTGTCAACACATCAGACGAAGGTAAGAGATATTTTTCGGAAGGATATTTTTTAAACAAAGCAGCCAAATCAGAGAAGTTCTTTTCTCCGAAGCTGATTTTTCTTTTTCTATAAACGATATGTTTCTGAAGATAATTGGCAATCGCTTCTGACTGGCAAATGTATCTCATAGAGTCAGGAACTGCAAATCGCATTTCCTCAGCAAGACGAAAATAATGGTCAATCGCATTCTTACTCGTAAAAATAATGCCCGTATATTGTGTCAGGTCTATTTTCTGAGTTCTGAGTTCTTTTGCGTCCACACCTTCTACATGAATAAAAGGACGAAAATCGATTTTGATTTTCTCTTTTTTTGCGATTTCCAAATAAGGTGATGACTCATTCGGTGCAGGCTGCGAAACTAAAATAGATTTGATTTTCATCTTAAAATGTGTATGTTACATTTAATAAAACAAGAACTTCCAAAGTACCAAAACGGGCACTATTTGAAGCGTGCAAATATACAAAAATTTATAATACCATTTTTCCGGCAGGACATTTTGCTTATGAAAGAGATATATAAGATTCTTTAAAATAAAAGAAAAAACAAATATTCCAATTATAATATAAAAGTATTTTACCAAATCTACAGGATAATAGAAAAGTACAAATCCTAGGATTATAAAAGCAATGGATTCTACAAAATAAAATTTTCCGGCAACCAAGGTTAATCCTTTCAATCTTTTGCCACTTCCAACACCAGAGTAGAAAAAGAATGTCAAGATATTTCTAATGATGTCAAACAATGCTAGAGTGAGAAAGGTAAATCCAAACTTATTAATCTCAAATCCAAATAGTTGTATTGCTGAAAATATAGATGGAACAACGGGGACGAACTGTGACAAAAGAATGGAAATCACAACAATTCTAACCATGGAAACGATGAGCCATGATGGCGTAAGATTGTTGGAATCTTCAATTTTTTGAGTCAAAAAATCCTTGATGCTGGCCTCTCTTTGGAAAACCGACAATAGAATAATGTACATAAAGATACTCCCTAGAATACAATATACAACCCAGTCATTATTTTCCGTAATCCGAATCAAGCTTTCAATATTTTTGCAAAAATAAGAATAAGAATGGAGTGTTTGGTATTTTAATGATCAATAAACTTAATAAATAAAAAAGATCAGCTTTTTCACTTGATTTTTGCTAAATGAATCACATTATTCCCTTGAGAGATTAGTAACGAATCCTCTGATGCTTCTGCAGAAATACTATTTCTCTCATAGACTTCCCCTGCCGGTGTTGTATGTTTGAAGTCGAGAACAAACTTGTTGTTATTAGCTTCGATAGTTATAGTTTTTGTTTTTCCGTTGTTTATGAAAGTTGCTTTTGCCCTGCTTCCGTCACTTGCTTTATAGGGATAAGAAACCGAAGCTGTTTTCTTTCCGTTGATGTCTTTTTCTACAGAAGTTGTTGTAATGGTATCTGTTTTCCCATCTTTTTCTACGATTTCTGTCTTTGTAGAATAAGACTCCGAAGTTCTTTTGGAATCATTTTTTTTGCAGGAAACGACTAATAAAGTGATTGCAAATCCTAAAACTAAACTATTTGTATTCATTGGTTAAAAATTTATATCGTGAATATTTTGTATCAAATTGTTGTCCAAAGACAAAAAATCCCGAAACTAATTTCGGGATTTTTTTGATATTTTTGTGAGAATTATTTCTTCAGATTTTTAATTCCCATTTCAAACAGTGCAAAGCTTAATAAATCGGCATTTTCTCCAATCACTTGCTCTGTAGAACGGCCCGCGCCATGACCGGCATTTTTCTCGATTCTTAGCAAAACAGGATTGTTGCAAGATTGCTTTTCTTGCAATTCTGCCCCAAATTTGAATGAATGCGCCGGAACAACTCTGTCATCGTGATCACTTGTGATAATCATTGTCGACGGATAACAAGTTCCTGCTTTTACGTTATGAACCGGCGAATAAGATTTCAGGTATTCGAACATTTCTTTGTTGTCTTCTGCAGTTCCATAATCATAAGACCAACCTGCTCCGGCTGTGAATTTGTTATATCTCAACATATCCAGAACACCCACACCCGGGAATGCAACTTTTGCCAGATCAGGTCTCATTGTCATCGTTGCTCCAACTAAAAGTCCGCCATTTGAGCGTCCGGAAAGAGCCATAAATTCTTTAGAAGTATAACCTTTTGACTGTAGATATTCTCCTGCAGCGATAAAATCATCAAATACGTTTTTCTTCTGCTGTTTTGTTCCCGCATCGTGCCATTTCTTTCCATATTCGCCACCGCCTCGGATATTTGGAACGGCATAGATTCCGCCATTTTCCATCCAGACCGCATTCACAACAGAAAAAGCTGGTTGCAGGCTGATGTTGAAACCGCCATAAGAATAAAGGATTGTTGGGTTTTTACCATCGAGTTTAGTTCCCTTTTTATAATTAATCATCATTGGAACTTTGGTACCGTCCTTTGAGGTGTAGAAAACTTGTTCGGAAACATAATCATCCGGATTGAATTTTACATTCGGTTTTTGATACACTTCAGATTTTCCGGAAGTTACATTGTACTTATAAATCGTTCCCGGTGTAATATAATTGGTAAAAGAATAATAGATATCCTTGTCTTCTTTTTTGCCGCCAAATCCGGAAATAGTTCCTTTTCCCGGTAACGCAATTTCTCTTACTAATTTTCCTGTTTTATCAAATTGTTTTACAAGACTAATTGCATCCTTCATATACTTTCCGAAAAAGTAACCGCCTCCTTCAGAGATACTTAAAACATTTTCAGTTTCCGGGATTACATCTTTCCAGTTTTCGGGACTTGGATTTTTGAAGCTGACTTTTACCAATCTCATATTCGGTGCATCTTTGTCTGTGAAAATGAAAAGCTCATCACCCTGCGTATCCACAATATCTGCATTGATGTCAAAGCCTTTGTTGATTTGAACAAAGTCGCCACCGTTGTTTAGATCTTTGATATACAGCTCGTTGCCGTTGGTTGCATTGGCTGCAGAAATGATCAGGAATCTCTGGTCTTCGGAAACACCTGCAGAGAGATATCTTCTAGGTGTTTTTTCGCCTCCGAAAATCAATTGATCTTCGGATTGTTTTGTTCCTAATTTGTGGAAATAAACTTTGTGTTTATCTGTCATTCCGGAAAGAACAGTTCCTTCTTTCGGTTTGTCGTAGCTGGAATAGTAGAAACCTTCATCGCCTTTCCAAGAGATTCCACTGAATTTGACATCAACCAAGGTTTCATCAATTTGCTTTTTGGTAATTGCATTGATGATGATGATTTTGTTCCAATCACTTCCACCTTCAGAAATAGAATAAGCGGCAAGATTTCCTTTTTTATTAAATGATAAGTTAGAAAGCGATGTTGTCCCTTTTTCCGAGAATTGGTTTGGGTCTAGGAAAACTTCGATATTTTTTGCTTTAAGTCCGGTTCTGTAAATCACAGATTGTGCCTGCAAACCGTTGTTTTTAGAGTAATAAGTATAATCTCCTTCTTTGAAAGGCGCAGATATTTTTTCGTAATTCCAGATATCTCTCAGTTGATTTTTAATTGTTTCTCGGAAAGGGATTTTGGAAAGATAATTCTGGCTGTAGGCTACTTCTTCGTCCACCCATTTTTTTGTTGCTTCGGAATCATTTTCCAGATCTCGGTAAGGGTCTGCGACTTGTGTCCCAAAATAATTGTCAACTTGAGATCCTTTTATGGCTTTTGGGTAGTTAGAATTTGTCATAGATTGAGCATTTGCGCCAACATAAAAAACAACGGCTGCTGTTGCAAAGATTGATTTTACTTTCATCTGAAATTTTTATTATTTATATTCTAATTCTTTGGAAACTTAAAAATTATGATTGCTTTATACTTTATTTTGAATGTTTCCAAAAATAGTGAAAATTGCGTGATGTTTGAGAAAGTAATAGTAAAAATATAAATCAGAAAAGTATAATCAATTACGAATGAAAAGAAAAAATCGGTGGGATATAAACTCTTTTGATGACAAAAATAGAAAATGCTGAACCCTTCCATTATTTACTCATTAATACTGGATTTTATTGGGGGTATTTAACATAATATTTTAAATTTCATTTAACATAATAAAAAACATAATAAAATATTTTAAAAGTAGTTAAAATGTTATTATTTTCGTATGAAAATAAATAATACGGCAGGAATGTCGTATTTCAGTGCTATCCTTGCATTGTGAATAATAACTAATAGGAAAACTC
>QFQW01000149.1 GCA_003248755.1 Chryseobacterium sp.
TATTATCAGATTTTGTAATCTGATCCAGAGTTTTAAGAATTTTGGGAATCCTAAAAACCTCCATGCATATCCACTATCTTTTGGCAGGCTTTTGAGATATCCATTCCAATCACAGAAATATATAAGGGATTATCACTTTTGCCTTTTCCTGTATAAACACCATTTTTTAAAGAGTCAGAATCAACAGTGCTTATTTGCATACTATCTTGAGGTTTAAACATTGATGATAGACCTGCTGCCACATTTAAAAATCCTAACACAGCATCAGACTTAGACATATTAGGGTCAAGACTTCCACCCAGACCTCCTCCGCTCAACATTCCACCCATATAGCCTTCGTTATCTACAACCTTATCAATGCCTGGTCTAAAGGAGGTGTTATCTACATTAGTATTGAGTCCACCAGTATTGATATAAAATGTATCGCTTGTATTATTTGTAAAGAAATTTGTTAAAGCACTTCCGATAGCATCCAGTGTACTTCCCACAAAGCCAGAAAATGCTACTGCTGCATTCGTCGCTTGATTTTGGGCTCCATCATTAGGTAGATAAACAGCTGTTCCACCTTCATTTAATCTTACATATCCAGCTTCTCCACCATTAATATTAGCATTTGATAAAACGGTGCCGTTTTTGGCAAAATCATCAGCCTTTGCCGCTTTCGCTTGTTCTGCTGTTTTAATATTAGCATCATAAGTCCATTTATTATCCTTCTTTACCCAGTCTTCGGTTCCTCTACCATCAGGATTTGCAATCCGTGACTGACAAATTCCTTTAATAAAAGCACGGATTACAAATCCGCGCTATCGGGTTTGATTTTTATTAAAGTTGCCCGCTGGTATAGCTTCGAGTCCTTCTAGCTCTCTATGTGATACAACTTTATTTTCAGAGAAGTTATAATGCGACTGATAAGCATATTTTTCAGAAAGTGGGTCTATGTTAAAGAACCTTCCTACATCAGGCATATACTGTCTCCATTTGAAACTATAAAAACCTGTTTCCTGAAGTTCCTGCTCCTGGTACTTGTAGTTCACATAATTACCACCAAGCCGAGACATCGGGGTGACTTACAGGAAGAACACAGATATACCATAAATTATCATTCCTACCGCTATAATAATAGTAATAATTGCACGGGTATAAATACTTTTATTAATCCCATAATTGAAATATTTAGAATTATCAGTCTTCACTTCATCTTCTAATTCTTTCATCCTTTTTTTAGAATATGTAATATTATTACGGGAATAAAAGATTAATATTATTCCAAAGCAAATAACAAAGATTCCCCATATTAGTGGGTTCTCTTTCATAAAATCATCAAAATTCATTGCTTACTTCTTTTTTTGTTGACTTTGTTCAAACACATAATCTATTGTTTTATCGCCCACTATTTTATTTGCATTTAAAACTGTTTTAGAAACTGTTGATTCGGATACTTTATCTATACCTTTTCCTAGTGCTTGAAAAGCTGCAAATTTTGCTACTCTAAATATTGCACTGCCATATTTACCCTCCTGTAAATCTAAGCCTGTATTAATTGCCGTTCCTACACCGCCTATAACATCAGCAACCGGCACACCAGCTAATGAAGCACCACCTGTCTCAGGAGCTAAAACTAAACTAGCTGTTTCTGTTGCAAATCCTACATTTTCTAAAGTATTTGCGGTTTCTCTCGCATCTATATTTGCAAAGGGTTACAAATCCGCGCTATCGGGTTATAAATCATAAATAGATTTTTACTGTATTATTTTACCATCCTTATCAAAGAAAAATGAATTTATTTTAAGTTTCTTATTTTTCATAAAATCATAAATATAATAAGGAGAACCAATTTCAGAACTACTAAAAGAATCTTGCAAAGACAATAAATATTTCTCTTTATCCGCAAGATAGTTGTCTAATATGTACACTAGTTCTGTAAAATGGGCATCGGATAAGTTCTCACTGACAATGACCTCTTTTGGTTTTTCTTCAGTAGTTCTAAATAGTTTTTTTCCCCCACTTGAAGGATTATATAATAAAGCTGTATATGTCATATTCTCTTGAGATAGCATACTCTTATTCCAAGAGATTATTAAAATAAATGGTTCTTTTTCTTTTTTAAGAATTGGCTTTATTAATGTTTGTTGTTCCAAATAAAATTTGCTTTTAGGTAAGTTTTCATTCATTTTTTGATATTGTTTATAAAATGAATTACAACTAAAGCATAATGATATGATTATCAAATAAATATACTTTTTCATTTCTCTATTTCTTACTATTCATTATTGTATTATATATTGTCTGTACACTACCTGGCATTGTAAAGACGCGAGTATTTAAATTGATTTTAGAATTATCTGGTCCTGTACTTCTTATGGTAGGTTGCCATTTAATACTTTTGGAATCAACCAATGTGCTGGCACTCTGAGCATCTGGGCTATAACTGGTTCTTATAGGTAAGCCTTGTTCGGAACGAAGAAGGTTCTCAATATAAGATGCAGCTATCTCAGATTGTTTAATATCTCCATCAAGAGAATTAGTAGCACCGTCAACCCATACTTTTTTTAATTCAGAGCTAGACCTCGTTTGATTTAAAAACGAATGTCCAATTTCGTGAAATAAGCTTATTTTAAACGGACTTTGCATTTTCTTGGAGTTTTCACCATACATTGAGGTATATGGAGTTACATCTTGGTTAAAACCCGTATATACATCTGTATCGATGGTAAAATTTTTGCCTCTATAACTTTCTATTGAAAAATTTTTACTATCTTGAATTGTTGCATTAATTTTATCATTAGCAAATAGTCCTAAAAATGTACTTCCAAATGAACTTTCATCTCCTCCGGTAATTTTCGTTAATGCAGATAAAATTTGCCCTGCATAACTATCACTTGTTACAGATGCCTCACCCCATTTTTTAGTTTTTTCATCTTGAGAATAAAGTTTTCCATTATCATATCTATATGAATTACTACCATCATTAATAGTAATCCACATTCCTGTAGGGTCAATAAATTTAATCGGATTATTTGCAACATATCCATAAGGACTATAGCTAAAATACATTTCTCCTAAAGCATCTTGTGCCCCAAATCTCCCAATATCAGCCATATACATCCTAGCCCCATAATCATACATCCCTGTTTCCTGAAGCTCCTTGCCGTTGTACTTGTAGTTCTTATACGTCGCACTCGGGTTATACAACTGTGCAATCAGTCCCGGTGGATTGATGAAGTTCAGCCCGAACGGATAGTAGTCATTGCTGTCTTCCTTGAAAA
>QFQW01000050.1 GCA_003248755.1 Chryseobacterium sp.
TCAAAGCGGTAATCGCCAATTTATCCATCACAACCGGAACTGAATCCGGAACCAATCCTAAATCTTCGCCACAAATCAACATCGTTGTAGAATTCAGCAAAGCCGGTAATTTTTCCATCGCTTTCTGGTACCAAAGTCCATCCTGACGTTTGAAGAAATAATCGTTGTAAACATCATTCAGTTTTGCTTTTTCCCAATCCGGAAGATATTTGTAAGAAGTCGTTTTGGCAATATTGAATCTTGGATGATAAACAACTCCGTTTTCTGTTTCTTCAGTTAAGAATAGAACATTTCCAGCCAAAGAAATCAATTTTTCTTCAGCCCAATCCCAAGATTCTTTTTTGAAATAATCGGTTAATTTTCTCTGCGTATCAAACTCCGGTTTGAAAGTATAAGTTCCATTATGATGATTGTCAAAGAAATGATTCTGAACTTTGTCCTTCACATCTCCGAAGTTTTCCCAAAGTATAGGGTCATTTACGAATGGCTTTACATATCTGTCAAAGCTAAACGGAATCTGTCTGTCAGCAAATTCTTTCTCAGTTACAGGAAGCGCCGGATAAAAATAGCCCAACAAACCTTGAGTCGCAGAAATCGGCATTCTCCAGATTCTGAAAAATCCAAGAATATGGTCAATTCTCATGGCGTCAAAATACTGTTCCAGAACTTTGAAACGTTTTTTCCACCATTGGTAACCGTCCGCTTTCATCACTTCCCAATTGTAAGTCGGGAATTCCCAGTTTTGTCCCAAATCCGAAAATTGGTCAGGCGGTGCACCAGCCTGGAAATCCATTCCGAACAATTCCGGCTCTGTCCAAGCTTCTACAGAATGTCGGTAAATCCCAATCGGCAAATCTCCTTTTACGGAAATCCCTAAATGATGAAGATATTCCACAGCATTTTGTAACTGCAAATGCAATTGATACTGAATCCAAGCGTGAAGCATCAATTGAGAATATTCTTTATGTTTTGGCGAATAAAGTGTTGCTACTTTTCCGGCAACATATTTTTTATGAGTTTTCCATTCATTAAAGTTGGGCGTTTTGTATTTGTCTCTCAAAACACAAAAGGCAGAGTAAGGCATCAGCCATTCTTCGTTATCTTTAATGAACTTTTTAAAGTTTTTATCTTTAAGAATCGCTTCTTGATTTTCCTCGAAAACAGCTTTTGCATATTTCCATTTTCCGGAAATCATCTGCTCATAATCAATCAGAGATAAAGCATTAAGTTCTGTTTTTTTCGTTTGATAATCTTCAACCAAATGTCTTGGTAAAGCATACTCTAATTTTTCAATCGAAAGATATTGCGGATGAAGTGCATAAACCGAAATCGCTGCATAAGGATAAGAATCTGTCCAAGTGTAATTCGCAGTTGTATCGTTAATCGGTAAAATCTGAATCACAGAAAGTTTGGTTTCATTAGCCCAATCTCCCAATTTTTTGATATCAGGAAATTCTCCAACACCGAAACCGTCTTCCGTTCTCAAAGAGAAAACCGGAACAGCGACACCCGCAGAATGCCAAAGCGTATGATTATCGAATTTAAAATAATGGTCTGCTTTTACATAAAGAATATCCTTATTCGGATTTCCAAAAACCCAACGATTTTCGTTTGGTTCTATGTAAAAAACTTGGCCTGTATTTTTATCTTTGATGGCGTATTTGTAAAGAATCGTCTGATGAGAATTGATTTCAACGCCGGTTTCCCAAACACCATAATCAGTTTCATTCAGTTCGATTGCCTTTTCATAATCCCAGTTTCCCAAAGCATCAACATTACCAATCAAAACCAATTTCCAATTCGGATGATAAAGTGGTGCTTCTATTCTGAAAAGATGCGTATGCTTTTTAACAACAGGTTGTTTTGCAGGCTGAAAACCTTGCAGACGATTGTGAAGGATTTTGTTGGTGAGATAATTTTCAGGAAAGTTTTTAAGATTCCATTGGTCGAAGATTACAAATTCTTTAAAACTGTTCGGAAGATTGAGCTTATGAAAAGGAATCTCTTCCTCCAAAACTTCCCCATCTTCGTTCACGACAAGATATTTGTAGAGAATTGATTTAGAAAAATAATCAATTTCTGAGGTCCAGTTGTTATTTTCGGAATAGGTCAAGTCGTAGTCACGATGCTCATTTTTGTCGTCAAATAGGCGCAAAACGAGTCGTTGGCCAACTTTTGTTCCGAAGTTAACACTAAAGTATAGTTTCATTTATTAAGGTCTATTAATATTGATGCAATTTAACGATTTATTGAATTATAAATAATATTCCTGTAAAAAAATCATTTTTTGCTAATTCTTTCCAGATATGCGGAAATATTATTGTCCAAAGAAACTGTAAGTCCACCAATATTTTTGGCTTTCATATACATCAGAACTTTTTCGTCTTTCAATGAAAACATTAGAAAATCATTCATATTTTTAGGTTCAATTCCTGCATCACGAAAATATTCCCAATCTACATTATTTTTAATCCAAGCCAAACCTTCTTGTAGATCTTCATATCTGTAAAGCCGCCGCAATCTTCTCGACTTCCCACTAACGACATCATAAATCGCCTGAAAATTAAGTGTTGGAGGAATTCTTATCAGTGGTTTTACAATATCATCAACTGCCTCTGCGGGCTTTTCTCTTGGTTTCTCCGGTCCTTTTGGTAAACCGATCGATTTTCTGAGTTCCTCTTCCTTGGAATGTGAGATACTTTTATTAACAATCTTCACTTCTTCTATCTCATGCGGCATCTTAGTTAATCGAACGGTTAGATAATAATCATTTTTGATAATCACTTTTTCACGTTCGTAGTTCTCTCTTACAAAACGCAATTCATCCCCAGATTTTGCATTAATGGAAAATTCGCCCACTTCGTTGCTATAGACTTTTTGGTCGGAGCTCATATTAACAATTAAAGTTTTGGGAAGCCGTACACTTTCATCAGAAACCACAACACCGGAAATAGTCTGAGAGTAAACGAAGAAAGAAATGCAGAGAAAATAAAGGTGTAAAAATCTTTTCAAAAGCAATTAATTTTATTCAAAAGTAAAGTACTTTGTCAAAATAAAAATACGGTTTAACTTTTCGTTAACCGTATTTGTTATTATTTGTGATTAAAAGTAATTTACTTAACAATGATTTTTTTAGATACAATCGTTTTTCCACTCTCGGATTCTACATTTATCACATAAACACCGGAAACTAATTTGCCTAATTCGATTCGGTTTTCAGAATTGGAAATATTGGTAATGGTTTGATTGGAAACCAAATTCCCGGAAGTATTGTAAACTTTTACATTGGCATTTCCTTTTTGATTATTGGCAATTCTTACATTCACAAAACCTTCTGAAACTTTTGTTGGATAAATATCATTTTTATTATTATCAACAGTCGCTTTGTTCGATTTCAAAACATGTGGACTTCCAAGGTCATATATTGGCATATCAAGATTATTATTCATTTTTTCTGCCTGCAAAGTTTCGAGATTCAAAGTATGGAAAACACCGCCTTTTGCACTTGCTAAAATGATTTTTCCTTCAGAATTAACAGCCACTCCATTTATGGAAAAATTCTCCGGCAAAGACTTTATCTTTCCGATGAATTTAGCTTTCATATCTTTCACTTTGAAGACATTTCCAAAAGCTGAGAAAACATAGAAATTATTATTTTCGTCCGCAATCATATCGCCTCCGAAACCTGTCTGCATTTTGCTTAACGGATTTTCTCCATTTCCGGAGTCATCTTTCACAATTCCCAGATCTGTAACAGCATATTTCCCGTCTTTGTTAGAAATTTTCAGAAGTTGAGAACCAGAATTAGAAAGCGCATAAATATTACCGTCATTCCCTGTTGCCATTCTGGAAAACTGAGAACCAGTATCACAAGGTGTTGGATTGGAAAGATTATTTTCCAGCAAAATGATATCTTTGGTTTTGGAATCTAGAATGTAGATATTTGAAGAAAACATTGGCATATAAACCAATTTCCCTCTTCCATCCACGGCCAAAGTCGCGATTTGATTAGCCAATGCATTAGATGAAGATCTCTTATCTTCAAAAATTTCTTTATTGAGCTTGCTCGAATAAATTCCAGGTTCGTCTTGACTTGATAAAAGAACAGATTCAGTAATACCTTTTCTGGAATCCAAAGCTCGAAAATCCTGAAAAAGAATATTTGAAGTCTCTTTCCCAGTTAGTGCAAAAATATCTTGTTGTGCAAAAGAATTTGCTCCAACAAACAACAAAAGTAAAGTTGATAGAGATTTTTTCATAGTGTAAGTGTTTATAATAATTGATACTAAGTTAAGTATTTTTACAACATCACAATCACACCAACAAAAAAACCTTCCGTTTTTCACGAAAGGTTTAAATATTTATTACTTTGATGAATTAATTCAAAATATAGGTCGTTCCATCTCTTCCATCTTTCAGCTCAATCCCTTTTTCAAGAAGCTGGTCACGAATCTGGTCGGACAATTCCCAATTTTTAGATTTTCTGGCCTGATTTCTCAAGTCAATCAAAACCTGCAAAGTCTGGTCTAGCTTATCGTTATTAGATTCTTCAATTGTTTCCAATCCCAAAACATCAAAAACAATCGCATTCAGGAATTGTTTCAAATCTTCATAATCTTCTGTGGAAATACTTTCTTTCCCCAACTTCGAAGCTGAAATAAACTTCACTGCCTCGAACAAATGTGAAATCAGAATCGGACTATTGAAGTCGTCTGATAAAGCTTCCAAAACTTTTTCTTTCCAATTTTTATAATCAAAAGAAGATGTTTCTACGCCTTCTGTTGGAACTTGTGTATTGAGGATTTTTACAGCTTCCATCAATCTGTTAAAGCCTTTTTCACTTGCCAACATCGCATCATTAGAAATATCCAAAACACTTCTGTAATGCGCCTGTAAAAAGCAAAACCTCAATACACTTGGATGAAAAGCTTTCTCAAAGAAATCATTATTTCCTGTAATCAATTCCATTGGAAGAATATAATTACCGGTGGATTTGCTCATTCTTTGTCCGTTCATTGTCAGCATATTGGCGTGCATCCAATATTTTACCGGCTCTACCCCGTTGCAAGCTTTCCCCTGGGCAATTTCACATTCGTGATGCGGGAATTTCAAATCCATTCCACCACCGTGAATATCAAATTGGTCACCAAGATATTTCGTACTCATTGCCGTACATTCAAGATGCCAGCCTGGGAATCCTTCACCCCAGGGCGAAGGCCATTTCATAATATGTTCTGGTGAAGCCTTTTTCCAAAGTGCAAAATCCTGAGGATTTTTTTTCTCGCCTTGACCATCCAAATCCCTTGTATTGGCAAATAATTCTTCTATATTTCTCCTGGACAATTCTCCATAATTAAGACCTCTCGCGTTGTATTCCAAAACATCAAAATAAACAGAGCCGTTGCTCTCGTAAGCAAAACCTTTTTCCACCAAAAGCTTGGTCAGTTCCAATTGTTCGATGATGTGGCCCGTTGCAGTTGGCTCGATTGTCGGAGGAAGCAAATTAAATTTCTTTAGAACATCGTGAAAATCGACAGTATATTTCTGAACAATTTCCATCGGTTCCAGTTTTTCCAATCTGGATTGCTTGATGAACCGGTCATTATTGATATCGCCATCGTCCGTCAAATGCCCGGCATCGGTAATATTTCTGACATATCTGACTTTGTAGCCAAGAAACTGAAGACTTCTGTAAATGAAATCGAAAGACAAAAAAGTTCTCACATTTCCCAAATGCACATTGCTGTAAACCGTTGGCCCGCAGACATACATCCCGATATTACCTTCTAATATAGGTTTGAAAACTTCTTTTTCGCCTGAAAGCGAGTTGTATATTTTTAGTTGCATCTTTTTATAAATGATGAATGATAATTGATGAATGATTAAATATTTGACACAGAAAATCAGCAACAACAGATGATTGTTGTGATGAAAATTTGATGTGTCAGTTTTTTAAATTTTATCATTATTAATAGCTTTTAAATGGTGATTCATATGGCTAATATAATCATCAATAATAAATCTTATCTTAACGTAAAAGATTGTTTTTCTAATTTCGTTGTATCGCAAATATTGTCCAAGAGTTCATTGGGAATATTTTCAACTACGTTTACAATTTGAAGATTCAAACATTTCCATAAACTTATAATATCTGATGCCGGCGTATTTTGATAATTTTGAGCTTTTACCCAAAAATTCTGGTCATACATGATATTTTCATTCTCTTTGTATTGCGTTACAACAAATCGTCTGATATTAGTAAAAGCACTATCGCAAAGATGTCCTAAAAATTTTTTTTTAGACCATTTTTCATCAGATAATTTTTCATTCCATTGATTTTCTGAAATCGAATGAAATTTTACAATCTGATTTTCTACAATGTCTTTAAGAATCTGATAATTCATTTTAATCAAACTTTGCGTGACTTCCCACATAATGCAGAAACTCTTGTCTTGTAATTGGATTAGTTCTGAAAATTCCGCTCAATTCTGCTGTAATAGTAGAACTTGCGGTATCTTTTATTCCTCTGCAATTCACACAAAGATGTTTTGCATCAATAATACACGCTACATTATTTGTTCCCAAAGCATCTTTCAAAGCGTCAACAATCTGCATTGTCAACCTTTCCTGAACCTGTGGGCGTTTTGCATAATAATCTACAATTCTGTTGATTTTTGACAGTCCAATTACTTCTCCGTTAGATATATAAGCTACGTGCGCTTTTCCAATGATTGGTAAAAAATGATGCTCACAGAAAGAATAAACCGTAATATCCTTCTCAACTAACATCTGGCGGTACTTGTACTGATTTTTAAAAGTTGAAACTCCTGGTTTATTTTCGGGAAGAAGACCTCCAAAAATCTCATTCACGTACATTTTCGCCACGCGTTTTGGAGAATCTTTCAAAGAGTCATCAGTCATATCCAATCCCAGCGTATGCATAATCTCTGCAAAAAGACCTTCTATTTTTTTCACCTTATCTTCTGGCTTTAGTTCAAAAGCATCAGGTCTCAAAGGAGTGTGATCTTTGCCTGTAAACAAATCATCATCATTATCAGGAAAATGTTCCATAATATCATTGTATAATAAGTCGCAAAAATAAACAAAATTTTGCACCCTGTCCAGAGTAAATATAAAGATTTGATTATAAAAAAGATAGATTTAGAACAAGTTTAAAAAACTAAAAAAAAATTGATTTGATTTGAAATTTTATATATTTGCACCAAATTAACATAATTAAAAATAAATACTATGTCAGACATTGCATCAAGAGTAAAAGCTATCATCGCTGATAAGCTTGACGTTGAAGAAACAGAAGTAACTCCAGAAGCTAGCTTCACTAATGATTTAGGAGCTGATTCTTTGGATACTGTAGAACTTATCATGGAGTTCGAAAAAGAATTCAACATCCAAATTCCAGATGACCAAGCAGAAAAAATTACAACTGTAGGTCACGCTATTGCTTACATCGAAGAAGTTGTAAATAAATAATATTATCTAGACAGAAAAAATTTATGGAATTAAAAAGAGTAGTTGTAACCGGCTTCGGCGCTATTACACCAATCGGAAATAATGCTAAAGAATACTGGGAAAACCTGAAAAAGGGAGAGAGCGGTGCTGCTCCTATTACTCTTTTTGATTCCACTAATTTCAAAACTAAGTTTGCCAGCGAGGTAAAAAACTACGACCCTCTTAATTATTTCGATAAAAAAGAGGCTAAAAAAATGGATAGAAACTCTCAATTCGGGCAAATTGCCGCAAGAGAAGCTATCGCTCACGGCAGACTTATAGAAGATAACGTGAATAAAGACCGTGTGGGTGTTATCTGGGGATCAGGAATTGGCGGACTGGAGACTTTCGAAACAGAAGTTTTAGGTTTTGCTGAATCTAATGGTATTCCAAGATTCAACCCTTTTTTTATTCCGAAAATGATTGCAGATATTACTCCGGGTAACATCTCTATCGAATATGGATTTCATGGTCCTAATTACACAACTGTTTCGGCTTGTGCTTCATCTGCCAATGCTTTGATTGATGCAAAAATGCTAATTAATCTAGGTAAAGCTGACGTTATTGTTTGTGGAGGATCTGAAGCAGCTGTTACAGCGAGTGGAATGGGAGGCTTCAATGCTATGCATGCACTTTCTACAAGAAACGATGATCCTAAAACAGCATCAAGACCTTTTGACAAAGACAGAGATGGATTTGTACTAGGAGAAGGCGCTGGTTGCATTATTCTTGAAGAGTATGAGCATGCAAAACAAAGAGGAGCTACAATCTATGCAGAGTTAGCCGGTGGCGGAATGAGTGCTGATGCACATCACATGACCGCTCCTCACCCTGAAGGTCTGGGCGCTTATCTGGTAATGAAAAATTGTTTGGAAGACGCTGGTGTAACTGCTGATGAAGTAGATCATATCAATATGCATGGTACATCTACTCCACTAGGAGACATCGCAGAATCTAATGCAATTGCAAAATTATTCGGAGAGCATGCTTTTGACATTCAGATTAATTCTACAAAATCAATGACTGGTCACCTTCTGGGTGCAGCCGGTGTTATTGAAGCGATTGCAGCATTACATACAATTATACACGGTATTGTTCCACCAACAATCAACCATTTTACTGATGATGAAAACATTGATAGCAGATTGAATTTCACATTCAATACAGCTGTTGAAAAAGATGTTAAAATTGCGATGAGTAATACTTTTGGTTTTGGAGGTCATAATGCGTGTGTTCTTTTCAAAAAAATATAACACGATGTTTTTATGGAGTTGAAAAATTATTTTTTCAAATTTCTTCCTAAAAACAGAACACAAAAACTTTCGGAAAAGGATATTCTTTTTCGTAAAAAGATTTCCGATGTTGTTGGTTACAACATCCACAATTTGGAAATTTTTAAAGAGGCTTTTTCTTTAAAATCTTCTTCAAAGAGCACGAACAAAAAAAATTACGAACGTCTAGAGTTTTTAGGGGATTCTGTTTTAGGGACCATTATTTCTTGCCATCTTTTTCAGACTTACCCGAATGAAAACGAAGGCTTTCTCACGCAGATGAAATCCAAAATTGTTAACCGAAAAAACCTTAATAAACTTGGAGACGATTTGAAGTTAAGCAGCCTACTTCAGGCTGATACAAGTCAAACCATTCTAAGTGAGAATATTTCCGGAAATCTTTTGGAAGCTCTTATAGGTGCAATTTACCTTGATATCGATTATGAATTCTGTAAAAAGATAGTTCTAGATAGGATTCTTACACCTTCTACTATCAATAAACTAGAAAATAAAATCATTAGTTATAAAGGTCTTCTTTTGGAATGGAGCCAGAAGAAAAAAATCCCTATCAAGTACGAAACTTGTGAGGAACATCAACCTAACAAAATAACAGTTTTCCGTTGTCATGTTTGGCTTCATAATGAGAAAATTGCCAATGCCGTGGAGTCTTCTAAAAAGAAAGCAGAAGAGAAAGCCGCACAGAGAGCGTTCTATGTATTGAGTAAAAAAGAAAATATTATTGAAAATCAGAAAACAATATCTTAAACTAGAGGAAGATCATACCGAGATCTCAATCGGATTGATTCGGCTTGCCAAACCAATCCCAGAGCACGAATTGTTTTTTTTCATTAATCAAATCAATCCTTTTAAATTCAAAAGAGTTGACGATATCCAAATAAAAGGCGAATATTTCGACCATTCTTTTTCTCGCTATCAGGCTTACGACAAATCTTCAAAAAACTGTTTTAGTTTTATTTCAAACAAATCCATTACATCTGTTGAAAAAAAAATACAAAATCAGCTTTTTTCAGATGAATCTAATGTTAAATTTTTACTAAATCTGCATAGTGACGCAGATTACATCTTGACTAATTCCGATATGTTTGCGGAATTTTCATTAATTTTGCTCCCGGAAAATTTTGTATTCCAAATTCAAGAATATCCACTAAGTTCTGACGAAGAACTTTATCAATTAATTCAATATTATGAATAAAAACCTAAAAAAAACAAAAATCATTGCAACACTGGGACCAGCATCTTCCAACAAGGAAACGATGATCCAAATGATCCAAGCAGGTGTTGATGTATTTAGAATAAATTTTTCACACGCCGATTATGAATTGGTATTGAAAAATGTCAATATCATCCGCGAAATCAACAAAGAATATGGCTATTCGGTATCTATTCTTGGTGACTTACAAGGGCCAAAATTAAGAGTTGGTGTTGTAAAAGAAGGATCTTTCCTTAATCCTGGAGATGTTCTTACCTTCACCAATGAAAAAGTTGAAGGTGATTCTACAAAAGTTTTTATGACTTATGAAAAATTCCCTCAAGATGTAAAAGTGGGTGAGAGAATTTTGATCGACGATGGAAAATTGGTTTTTGAAGTAATTGAAACAAATAATATTGATACAGTAAGAGCAAAAACAATCCAAGGCGGGCCGTTGAGCTCTAAAAAAGGAGTCAATCTTCCTAATACAAACGTATCACTTCCTGCTCTTACAGAAAAGGATATCGAAGATGCGAACTTTATGCTGGATAATGAGTTTGACTGGATTGCATTATCTTTTGTTCGTCATGCTCAGGATATCATTGATTTGAAAGAATTGATGGCAAAACACCCAACCAATAAAACCAAAACGCCGATCGTTGCTAAAATTGAGAAACCAGAAGGTGTAAAAAACATTGATGAAATCCTGATGGAATGCGATTGCTTGATGGTTGCAAGAGGAGATCTAGGAGTGGAAGTTCCTATGGAGCAAGTTCCCGTTATTCAGAAAAACTTGGTGAACAAGGCCAGACTCTATGCAAAGCCGGTTATCATTGCAACTCAGATGATGGAAACAATGATTAACAGCTTAACGCCTACAAGAGCGGAAGTAAATGACGTTGCAAACTCTGTTCTAGATGGTGCTGATGCTGTGATGCTTTCTGGAGAAACTTCTGTTGGAAAATATCCTGTAGATGTTATCAAAAATATGGCTAAGATTGTAAAGAATATTGAAAAAACTCCTCTTTATTCAAAACTGAATCACGTTATAGAAGAGAAAATCAACTGCGTAGATGAGCGTTTCATTACAGATAAAGTTTGTCGTTCTGCAGTAGATGTTGCAAAATCTACAGGCGCCGAAGCTATCGTAACTTTGACAAGTTCAGGTTATACAGCTTTCCAAATCTCTGCGCACAGACCGTCTTCTCATATCATTGTTTTCAGTAACAATAAGCGTGTAATTACGATGCTAAACCTGCTTTGGGGGGTGAGAGCTTTTTACTACGACATGGAAAAATCTACAGATGAAACTGTAATCCAAGTGAATATGCTGACACATAACTACGGATTTGTAGAGCAGGGCGATTTTGTAATCAACCTGAATGCAATGCCGGTTCACAACGGAGGAAAAACTAATACATTGAGATTATCTACAATATAATAATTTCAAGATATATAAAAATGAAAGACACCAAATTACTTTGGTGTCTTTTTTTATTCTATTTTTTTTTAAACTTATTCTCTAATAACTTTTTTGGAGATAACCCCTGTTTTTGTTTTTACAGTAAGAATGTAAACAGCACTTGGAAACTTATTCAAACTAATCGTTAGAAATTTTGAAGCTTTGGTATTTTCTAGAATCAATTTTCCATTCATATCAAAAAGAGCAACTCTTTCAACATCTCTGGGTGAATTAACCGTAATAATATCCTTTGTTTTACTTGGATAGATTTTAATTTCATCCGGAGCAGAATTTTCAGCTGCTAATGTCCTTTTCTTTGTTCCTGTTGCAACCAAAGCAAAATATTGTGTCGCAGCATTTCCGTCTTGATTTACCAAAGAATTTTTATTGCCGACTTCAATTCTATATATACCATCTGATGTCGGATTATCAATAACTATTTGTTCAACATTATCTACCGTATTATCACCTTTTGTTGCCTCTGCATTGGGGTTAGATATATCAAGTTTCCAAGGATAATATATAGTCCCGGAATTAACATCAACAACACGAAGATCCAAATCATTTACAATTCTTGAGGTATGATTTTGTTGCATATCAATATCGGTTGTAAAAGGTGCGATTGCAGGATCAATCCAAGAAATACTAACTTTCAGAGGTTCATTACCTGTAGCTTTTATTTCTTTTGTAAAAGGCACCCCCGAAGTAAGATTATTTCTCTCAAAATAAGCGTCTTCCGATAAACGGTTCACCAAAACCTGAGCCGCTTTTTTACCATCTACAAGACCCCATCCATACCATACATCCGGCCCCACTCTTCCAGCTTCATTAGCAGTATGAGTTAGTAAAGCTTTCATCTCATCCGCTTTAAAGATAAAACTGCTATTTCCTGAAATATTTCTTTCGATTTGAGTAACAGCACCAGCTATTCCGGTAACAATTGGAGTAGCAAATGAAGTTCCGTAGGTAATGGTATAATTACCTGTAGAAGAATTAGCCATAAACATATCAACACCTACAGCTGATAGATCAGGTTTAACAGCTCCATCTTTTCTAGGACCGGCACTACTGAAACTTGCTTTCGTAACATCAGTAGATGAAGTGTATTTGTTATTGGGTGTTGTTAACTGATTAACCGCTCCAACGGTTATAATGTTTTTCGCAAGCGAACCTTCTCCAATACAATTATATCCTTGGCTGCAATTGGCTGGCGGAATCTCATCACCGGCATCAAATAAAACCCATGTACCTGTAGCCGACTGATATTTATATTTGGTAGAATTAGCTCCTGGTCCAACATTATAATAATTACCAGTTGACTTGACAATGATTTGATCAGTATTATTATATACAATCTTATCAAAATTATAATCTCTTTGGGAATAATTTCCAGAATAAGTGTCTTGATGATTCAACTCGTAGTTACCTATCCAATAATAAGTGTTTGTCCCGGAAAGTTGCCAGCCAACATTCACACCATAAGAATGGTTTGAAATGTTAAGGTTAGGCAATGTTACTAATTTTTCATATTGATTGCCAAGAGGTTTTGTATTAGCAAACATATAATTATCCGCTGTTCCTGCCGGCAAGACACCTTTTGCATAAGACTTAGGAATACCCGATACACTACCAGTTCCTGATCCATTTGCAATCAAAACACTATTGACATTATTTGTGTGAGTACTATTCGCAACGGTTGTTCCGCCACTTGCAGGAGGATCTTGTAAAGATGGATTTTCATTGTTAATTGCTCTGCCTGTAGTAAATTGCTCATGAGTTGCGGATACAAGGCCTGCATCAAAAACTGTAATTTTGATTCCGCTACCCGTTACTGGTGACGGTACTCCTGTCACAGCTCCTGATGTTTGTAATTCATCAATATTTGCCGTTGCATTAGCTCTTGTTTCTTCTAGAGAATAAAAGAGTGGAATCTGCCCGGCGAAACCGGCAAAATTACTTTTCAAACTATCTCTTTCTTTTTGAGAAAATTTTCGAGTTGTATTTGATAAATATAAGTCCAGTTTTTTCTCGTTTTCCAATCTCTGTTTTGTAAACTCATCTCGCAATCTAAGATCCTGAGCATTAGAAAAATAAAAAGTTGATAAAAAACTTATGCCGAATAAAATTCTTTTCATTAGAATTGTTTTTACAAAGATAAAAAAACCTCAACTTATAAATCTTTTTTATAATAACTTACTGTTACTTTTTGAAATCGTGCAGCTTCTTTTCAAAATGAAGTTTCAATTTTCCAACATCAGCGTCACTGCAATAGCCATATTTTAAAATATTTCTAGTATTAAAACTTTGAAGCGAATAATACAAAAATGGATTAATCTCTTGAAATCCAATTCCCATTGAAACAAAGTATTCATCACTCAAATTTTCTCGAATCCATTCAACAAAGTCAGTAATTGTCCACTTATCATCAATCTTTCCAAAACTAAAACCTTCCCCAACAGGTTGTACAAATTCCCCATGTTTTGGCTTCAATAATTCCGCACTAGACGGTTGCTTGAAGTAAACTTTCAAATCATTATTCAAAGCAGTTTTTTTCTTGTTTTCATTAAATAATTTGGTGTCTGAAGCCAGATTACCCGATAATTTTTTCTTGACCTCAACTTCTTCGATTTCGATAGCAAGCTTTATAAGATTGACAGATATCTCGCCTGGATCTTTTACCATTACGATTTTCCGTTCATAACTATCCTTAACAAAACGAAGTTCATCTCCAACTTTAGCATTAATCGTAAATTGACCTTGAGAATTAGAATAAGTTTTCTCCTGAGAATTAATATTGATAATTAAAACCTGATCGACAGCAACCGAGTCAGAAACAATTCTCCCTTTTATCTGTTGAGAAAAAACGAAGTATGAAATAAACAAAAAAGTAGTTGATAAAAGTTTTTTCAAAGGTTATTTTTTATCAAAATTAATTTTAATTCTTGGCCATTAAAGACTTTTAACCAGCATTAACTTTTTTATGAACAATTAACAAAATCGGATTTAAAAGCTATTTTTTTATCTTTTTTAAAACACTAACTTTACACAAATTTCTATGTAGATGTATTTAGTTTTCGATACCGAAACCACAGGTTTACCCAAAAATTTCAATGCTCCACTTTCAGATTCAGACAACTGGCCAAGAATGGTTCAGATTGCTTGGCAAATCCATGACGACAATGGCAACCTGATAGAAAACCAAGATTATATCATCAAACCAGAAGGTTACGACATCCCTTTCAACGCTGCGAGAATACACGGAATTACGACTAAAATCGCAAATGAAGAAGGTCGTGATTTAGAAGAAATTTTGATCGAATTTTCTAAAGCTTTGGAAAATGTAAGAGTTGTGTCCGGACACAATGTTGAATTTGATTACAATATTGTTGGTGCAGAGTTTTATAGAAAAAACATTAAGGACAATCTTCAGGAAAAGCCAAAAGCTGACACCATGATTTTGGGAACGGATTATTGTAAATTAGAAGGAGGACGAAGCGGAAAATACAAATCGCCAAAACTAGAAGAACTTTACGAAAAATTATACGGACACAAATTTGATGAAGCTCACAATGCAGCTGCCGATGTGAATGCCACAGCCCAGGTATTCTTCGAAATGATGAGAATCGGAGTGATTCCGGCAGATGTTTTGAAAATCTCGGCAACACAGCTCAAAGATTTTCAAACAGCACATCCAAACCCGATAAAACCATTCGGAATTGTTATCAGAAGACAGGTTGCGAGCTTTAACAATAAAAAGAAGCAGTCCGATTTTGGAAGTATTGATGAAATTGATATTGGAAAATATTTTCATTTTAATAACCATAGTGTTTTCTCGACATTAACTGCTACATCCAACATCAATGATCTCATCAAAAAAGCGACAGAAGAAAATTTCTCTGCTGTTGGGATAGTTGATATTGGAAATATGATGGGTGCTTTCAAATTCGTTTCAGCTGTTGAAGACACAAATTCCGCACGTAATAAAAAACACAAAGAATATCTTACAAAAAAACAGGAAGCTGAAGAAAAAGGAGAAGAATTCAATGAGGAAGAACCCAATACGGATCAGCTGATTCCAGTGGTAGGCTGTGAATTTTTCATCTCAGACCGATATGAGCAAAAACAATTTACCAAAGATGATCCGGACAGACGAACGCAGGTGGTTTTGCTGGCAAAGGATTTTAATGGTTATAAAAATTTGATTAAACTTTCCAGTATTGGTTTTCAGAAAGGATTTTATTTTGGAGTTCCGAGAATCAGCCGAGAATTAATCTCTCAATATAAAGAAGGATTAATTGCTTTAACATCAGGCATTAACGGTGATATTCCCAGTACAATCTTAAATATCGGAGAACAAAAAGGAGAAGAACTGTTCCAATGGTGGAAGGAAGAATTTGGAGACGATTTTTACGTTCAGATTCAAAATCACAAACTACCAGAAGAAGAGCATCTAAATGAGGTTTTACTTCAATTGGCAGATAAATATAATGTCAAAATATTAGCACAAAATGAAACTTTTTACACCGATAAAAGCGATGCTAATATTCAGGATATTTTAGGTTGCATTAAGGACGGAGAAAAGCTGTCAACGCCTATCGGAAAAGGATTCGGAAAAAGAAAAGGTCTTACGACTGATGAATATTACATCAAAAATCAAGATGAACTAAAGGAAACTTTCCTCGCTTACCCTGATGCTTTTGAAGCTTATGAAGAATTTTCAGCGAAATTTAAACCTTATACTTTGAAGCGTGATGTTTTGCTTCCCAAGTTTGACATTCCGGAAGAATTCATTGATCCGGAAGACGACAAAGATGGAGGAAAACGAGGCGAAATGGCCTACTTAACTTATTTGACATACGAAGGCGCAAACAAAAGATATAAAGAAACCGGAATCACTCCCGAAATCAAAGAACGTTTAGACTTCGAATTAGAAGTTATCGCCAATACCGGTTATCCCGGTTATTTCCTGATTGTTCAGGATTTCTGTAATGAGGCAAGAAATATGGGTGTTTGGGTTGGCCCTGGTCGTGGTTCAGCTGCAGGTTCAGCTGTAGCATATTGCATTGGAATTACTAATGTTGACCCGATCAAATACGATTTACTTTTCGAGAGATTTTTGAATCCGGAAAGGGTTTCGATGCCTGATATTGATATCGATTTTGATGATGAAGGCCGTGACAAAATTATCAAATGGGTGGTTGAAAAATACGGTCAGGAACAGGTTGCACAGATTATCACTTATTCAGTTCTTGGGGGAAAATCAGCCATTAAAGATGCTGGTCGGGTTTTAGATGTTTCTATTCCGGAAACCAATATGATTGCGAAATTAATCCCGCCAAGTCCGGGAATGAACATCGCAAAAGCATTAACCAAATATGACAAGCTTAAACCAGAAGACCAGCAATTGGTTGATGAGATGAAAGCGATTCTCAGCGACCAAAATGATTCCAGGTTCTCGGTTTTAGACAGTGCCAAGAAAATGGAAGGCTGTATCAGAAATACGGGAATCCACGCTTGTGGTGTTATCATCACTCCCGAACCTGTAAGCAATCTCGTTCCGATTACGATTGCGGCGAAAGATGCGGACATTTTAGTTTCTCAGTTTGATAACTCGGTGGCAGAAAATGCGGGTCTTTTAAAAATGGATTTTCTCGGATTAAGGACTTTAACCATTATCAAAGATGCTGTGAAGCTGGTAAAAGAACGTCACGGAATTGATATCAACCCAGACGAAATTCCTTTGGACGACGCGAAAACTTATCAATTATTTAAAGAAGGAAGAACAATCGGGATTTTCCAATATGAAAGTCCCGGAATGCAAAAATACATGCGAGAACTGAAACCAACAGTTTTCGCTGACTTAATTGCAATGAATGCCTTGTATCGTCCAGGTCCTATTAAGTATATTCCAAATTTCATTAATAGAAAACACGGAACCGAGGAAATCATTTACGATTTACCGGAACTTGAGGAATACCTTGAAGAAACTTACGGAATTACGGTTTATCAAGAACAGGTAATGCTTTTATCTCAAAAACTAGCCAACTTTACAAAAGGTGAAGCCGATACCTTGAGAAAAGCAATGGGTAAAAAGCAAATTGATGTTCTTAATAAGATGTATCCGAAATTCATTGAGGGAGGAAGAAAAAACAACCTCAACGAAGAAAGATTAGAGAAAATATGGAATGACTGGAAAGCTTTTGCGGAATATGCATTCAACAAGTCCCACTCTACCTGCTATGCTTGGATTGCTTATCAAACTGCTTATCTGAAAGCCAATTATCCGGCTGAATATATGGCGAGCGTAATGAGTAATAACATCAACAATACTGCTTCTATTACTATGTTTATGGAAGACTGCAAAGCGATTGGCGTAGATGTTTTGGGGCCTGATGTCAATGAATCTCAATATAAATTCTCTGTAAATGAGAAAGGACAGATTCGTTTTGGATTAGGTGCAATCAAAGGAATTGGTGAAGGTCCGAGTGAGGCTATTACATTAATTAGACAAAACGGAAGATTCAAAAACATCTACGATTTTTTTGAAAGAGTTCCTTCTTCCCAAGTAAACAAAAGAGTTGCAGAAAGCTTAGTGACAGCAGGTGCTTTTGACGAATTAGACTCATATCACAGAGGACAATATTTTGATATTGATCAAACAGGAAGAACCAACATAGAAAGACTGTCCCGATACGGACAGAGTTTCCAAGACAGTAAAAATGAGATGGACAATTCTCTATTCGCTGATTTTGCGGAAGAAGTCCAAATCGAACAGCCTAAAATTCTACCTTGCGCCGAATGGCCGAATATGCATAAGTTGAATAAAGAAAAAGAAATCATTGGATTCTATCTTTCTGCACATCCTCTGGATGAATTCAAATATCAATTTCAATTTATGCAAGGAGTTCTTTCAAAGAAAGCTGTTCTAGAAGAAAAGAGAGAAGACATTCCTGTAATGGATGAAGCTGCGCCTATTTTAGAAGCAGACAACTCTCCTGATGATGAAGTTCCAGACATTGTCGTTTCCGATGATTCCGGACTTGAGGACGAAATCATTGAAGAAGTCACTATAAAAGCAGAACCAAAAGGAAACTTTAATTTCTTGAATTTGGATGAAGTGGAAGCATTTAAAGATTTGGCTTTCCCTGTAAAAACGGCAGAGTTATTTGAAGAGAAAAAAAGCTGGAAAGATCGCCAAAACGAAAAAGATAATACCAAAGAATATACTGTTGCAGGATTAATAACAGAATATCGTGTCGCCGATGGTTTCCGAAGTGGTGAAAAAGTAGCTTTCGTAATGTTAGAAGATTACACTGGCTCCTATTCTTTCCGTTTAGGCGATCGTGATTATATGCGATTAAAGGATAAACTTGAAGTTCAGCGATTTGTCATTATGAAAATCAAATATTCTCAGGGAAAAGACGGACGTGTTTTTGTCAACGTGAATGAAGTTCTTGAATTGAAAGAAGCTTTTGACAGATTTGCTAAAAGCTTATCTATTGTAGTTCCATTAGATTCTCTACGAAAAACTGATATTGAATTTTTTCGAGAAAATATAATTCAGAATCAAGGCGACCAAAAGCTTAATTTCTTTATCAAGAATCCGGAAGATCAATCGGTTTTGGAAGTTGTAAGTATGTCACATCATATTAATATTAATGAAAATCTATTAGAAATGGTTCATCAAATAAATAATTATGAAGTTTTTCTGAATTAAAAGCAATATAATATTCGATATGTTTTTTTAAAATTATCAGCAATAAAAATATTTATTTCATAAAAATAAAAATAAAAAAATCTGTTTTTAAGATAAAAAACAGATTTTTTTATCGATTACACCTCAAACAATAAATGAGTTAAAAACATAAAAAAAACAAATAACATAAATTATTTACACCAAAACATGTTTTTTATTAAACTATATTTATTACATTTGTTTGATTAATATAAATTAAATAATTATGAAGAAAATTTTATTGTCGTGCTTTTTAGCATTTGGAATTGTAGCAAACGCACAATTTTCAGAAAACTTTGATGCAAGCACCTCAGCACCAGCTGGATGGTCAGTGATCAATGGTGGTGGAACATCAACTTTCATTTTTTCAGCCGGTTCACCTGGATCCGCATTATCTGCACCTAATGCGGCTCAAATTAATTACGATTCTGTTGCCCATGATGACTATTTGGTTACTCCCTCCATTACAGTAACTGCCGGAGTTAATGACAGATTAACATTTTTTGTTAAAAATCAAGACCCGAACTATGTAGAAAACTATGATGTTAAAGTCTCTACTACTACTGCTACAGCAGCTGCATTTACTACGTTCTTAAAAACTAATGGTCCTGCTCCAAATGCATGGACACAAGTCGTTCTTGATTTAACACCATACTTAGGGCAAACCATCTATATTGGTTTCCATGCAACATCGACTGATAAATTCAGATTATTATTTGACAATGTCGTAAATGATACTGCCCCAACTACAGCTCCTGATTGCGCAAGTCTATCGACTCCTGCTAACAATGCTACTGGCGTTGACAGCACAAATACAACTCTTACATGGACAGCGCCTACTACCGGAGGTCCTGTGTCATATTATGAATTATATATGGATACAACGACTAACCCAACAACAAAAATTGGCACCTTCGTAAATCCAACAGCAACTTTTAGTACCACTAATAACAACGCTCTTTTATCAGGAACTAAATATTACTGGAGAATTGTTGCCGTTAATTCTGCAGGTTCTTCTACAGGTTGCAGTTCAATTTATAATTTTACTACAGCAACTATTGTGTCAAATGGTTGTACTAATGCCCCTAATGGTGCTTATGGCACACTTGTACCATCAACCTGCAATGGAACAACCGCAGCAACACGTACCACCGCTTACGCTGGTGAATACTCTACTGTAACTGTGGTAGCAGGAAACACTTATAAATTTGAAACATTACTTAAACCAAACTACTACATTACGATTGCTACAAATGCTACAACTCCTGTTGTATTAACACACGGTACAAACCCTGTTACTTACACACCAACAACTTCGGGAACAATTAGATTTTACAGCCACACCGATGGAACATGTACTGGATTGACAAATTCTACTACTAGCCATACAAGAAGTGTTATTTGCATGGGTACTTTAGCAGTATCAGATATAAACAAATCTGATATTTCAGTTTATCCTAATCCATTCAAAGATGTATTAAAAATCTCAGATGTTAAAGGTGTTAAATCAATTTCTGTAAATGATATGTCCGGAAGACAAGTTAAATCTCTTGCTCCATCAACAGAAATTAACCTTTCTAACCTTAAAGAAGGATTATACATTGTAAATCTTCAAATGGAAGACGGAAGTGTTAAATCTTTCAAAGCAATCAAAAAATAATTTATAAAATTCACAAATAAAGAGCCACTCAACCAGTGGCTTTTTTTATTTCTGACAACATTAATTAATTTTTTATATCAATATAATTCTTTAATTTAAAAAAAAATCTTACATTCGTATTAGTTTAAATATATTTATAGTATTATGAAAAAAATTCTACTTTTGGCAGGTTTAGTATCTGCAAATTTTTATTTCACACAGTCTATTATCAATGACAATTTTGAAAGCTTAACACTTGGTAATTTAGGAACGGACATTACCGGGACAACACCGGGACAAGGCGGTTGGTATACTACTGCTGCGACTGCAGCAGCTAATTCTGCTGCGAGTAATTTTCAAGTTACAAACAATGATGCTACGCATGGTAAAGTGTTATCTATACTAGGATCGGCTGGCGCAGCTGGAACAAAGCAGATCAACCAAAACAACAAACTGACATCGGTATGGGGGACTAGGACTCCTGGGAATGACGTTTTGCAATATGAATTTGATGTTTATAGTGGCGTAACAACCGCTTCTCAAAATACCGCTAGAGTTTATCTATGGGATGGTTCAGCAGCAAACCAATGTTTAATAGGGTTTGCTCTTAACATGGCTACAAAGCAACATACCCTTATTGCATATTCAGATCCTGCTGAAATAAATGGACAAACAGGACAACAAATAGGCAACTGGGGTTACACTTTCAATACTGCTTTAGATGCAGATACTTGGTATAAAGTTGGTCTCGCTTGGGATTCTAATACTGGTGAAATTGGCTATAAAATTATTAACGAAAAAACAGGACAGGTTGTATTAGATGAAATATTTCTAGGCGCTGCTGTTGGTGCAACACCAAATCTATCCAATATACAGGTATTAGCTGTACCAAACACGACTGTTACTGTTAATACTGTTGCTGCCAATTTAATATTTGATAATATTAAATTAAAAGCCACCGATAGTATAGACTTATTGGCAGTTAATGATGTTGCAAGTACCAAAACCAATATTGGAATCTATCCTAATCCGACAACAGACTTCTTAAAATTTGATACTACAGCAAAAATTGATGCTATTCAAATCTATGACATCTCCGGAAAATCTGTAAATGCAAAACTGACAGATAAACAAGTAGATGTTAGAAATCTACAAAACGGTGTTTATTTAATTAAAATTACAACTGCAGAAGGTACTTCTTCTCAGAAATTCATAAAAAAATAATTCTTAAGAATTAAAATAAAAAGCCCATTCATATTTGAGTGGGTTTTTTATTTTCCACATTCATTACTACCAAGCAATCCTGATTGCCATATTTCATAACGTAAGCATTCTTACAATATTGATATTTAATTATTTTACTAAAAAATAGTCCTGCAAAATTACAGGACTATTAAATATATTTTGAATTGAATTTATTACCAGATTTTAATTCTATCTTCTGGTTTTTTATATAATTTATCTCCTTCTTTAACATCAAAAGCTTTATAGAAAGCCTCTGTGTTAACCAAAGGACCAAAACTTCTGAAAAATCCCGGAGAGTGTGGATCAGTCTTCACCTGATTACTAAGATATTTTTCTGTGGATAACGTTCTCCAAACCGTCGCCCAGCTTAGAAAAAATCTTTGATCGGGTGTAAATCCATCAATCTTACCCGGATTACCTTTATCTTTAAGATACATTTGCAAAGCATCATAAGCAATGTTAACACCTCCTAAATCGGCTATGTTTTCCCCATTAGTAAAAGTTCCATTAACATGAACATCTTTTACAGGCTCATACGTATCATACTGTGCTGCTAAACTTTTTGTAGCTTTCTCAAAATTTGCTTTATCTTCTGCCGTCCACCAATCTGTTAAATTTCCATCGCCATCAAACTGCGCTCCACTATCATCAAAACCATGAGTCATTTCGTGTCCAATTACAGCGCCAATCCCGCCAAAATTGACTGCGGCATCAGCACTTGGATTAAAAAATGGTGGTTGAAGAATTGCGGCAGGAAAAACGATTTCATTATTTACCGGATTATAATAAGCATTCACAGTCTGTGGAGACATTCCCCACTCTGTCTTATCTACCGGTTTTCCAATTTTTTCTAATTCTTTTCCATAATGCCAACTTTCTACATTTTTAAGGTTAGAGTACAATGTTCCTCCATCTTTTTCAGATTTCAGATTTAATTTAGAGTAATCTTTCCATTTGTCCGGATAAGCAATCTTTACTGTAAATTTATTAAGCTTATCAAGCGCTTTTTGCTTAGTAACAGCAGACATCCATGTCAAGTTATTGATATGTACTCCAAAACTCTTTTTAAGGTAATCTATGTAAGTCAACATTTGAGCCTTAGCTTCGGGCGTAAAATATTTTTCGACATACACTTTTCCAAAAGCTTCTCCTAAAACACTGTTTATAAGAGATAATGCTCTTTTATTAAGCGCTCTTTGCTCTTGTTGTCCTTGAAGATATTTACTATAGAAACCAAATTTCAGATCATCCATTTTTTGATCGAGATAACCGGCACTTCCGGACGTCAAATGAAACTTAAGATAATCCTTAATCAAAGGAATGTTTTTCTCTGTTAAGAAAGTATCAAGATTTTTGTAGTAATTAAGTTCTCCGATAATAACTTTATCAGTTTTTACTCCTGCTTCGGCAAGGTATTTTGGAAGATCAACATTTTTCACTAATGTTTTCAACTCTGTCAATGTCTTAGGATTGTACTGAAGATTTGCATCACGAATCTGCTCATTTGTCAAGAGAGTTTTCGCCATTTTCTTTTCAAAATCCACAATCTGTCCTGCAACAACATCAGCATTTTTGTACCCAATTTCTTTTAAAACTTGAGCTACATATTTTTTATATTCTGCAATAGTTTCGGTATTTTTTGGAGATTCTTTTTGATAATAATCTCTTCCTAAACCAAATGAGGCATCACCAAGATAGACGGCATTCATTTTAGAGTTTTTCAAATCTCCATCAACACCCCAACCATAGAAAGCATTCTCTCCATTTCTAGTAGCTTCAACAAGGTACTTCTGAAGATCTGCAACATTTTTAATTGCATCAATTTTTGCAAGGTCTGCTTTTATTGGATTAAGACCATCAGCATTACGCTTGTTCATATCCATGTAAGTTTCATAAAGGTCCTGAATTTTTTGACCTTCAGACCCTACAGCAAATTTTTCTTTCAAAATATTATCTAATAAACCCAGAGAGTTATTATCTGTTGTTTCTCTAAGTTGATTAAATGATCCCCAACTTGGTTTATCTGCAGGGATTTTTGCCGTCTTCATCCAAGTACCGTTTACATAGTTGTAAAAATCATCTTGGGGACGTACAGTGGTATCCATTAGATTAAGCTCAAGAACAGCTTGCTTGGACTGAGCAGAAACAATGTTAAGCATCGATGCAAGCATCAATGCTGTTAATGATATCTTCTTCATTTTTGATAGTAATTTATATATAAGTATGTTTTAATAAGAATTCGTTACAAATTATAAATTTAAAAATATTAATTCATTTATTCTTCAATCGGTTAACCTTTAAGCCTTTAATATATTAATCAATTGAAACAGGAAACAATTTTTTAATAATTCGAAAACAATATTTAGGATTTTATTAATTAGAATAATATTTTTACATAATAAAACACGGTTAAATCATTCACAAATGCATCACAATTTACTCTTAATTTTAGCACTACTATTCTCCGTTTTTCTAATGGTAATGGTCGCAAAAAAAATGAAAATTGCTTATCCAATTTTTTTGGTTCTGGCGGGACTTATTATCAGTTGGTTGCCAGGGATTCCGGAAATAGAGCTGGATCCCGAACTGGTCTTTCTTATTTTCCTCCCACCATTACTTTATGAAGCAGCATGGTATACCTCTTGGAACGACTTTTGGAAATGGAAGAGGCCAATTTCTTTATTAGCCTTTGGGTTAGTTTTTGCCACTTCATTAATTATCGCTTATCTTTCCCAAGCTATGATTCCGGGCTTCACTCTGGCACTTGGTTTTTTGCTGGGAGGAATCATTTCTCCCCCCGATGCTGTAGCTGCAACATCAGTTTTAAAAGGACTCCCTGTCCCCAAAAGAATTTTAAGTATCCTAGAAGGGGAAAGTCTTGTAAATGATGCCTCATCATTAATTGTATTCAGATTTGCTTTGGCTGCAATATTAACTGGAAGTTTTTCTATGCACGAGGCAGTTGGACAATTCTTTTTAGTTGCAGGAATGGGAATAGTAGTAGGATTGATTGGCGCAGGAATAATGTACCTCATTCATCGATTTTTACCAACAACATCAGCCATTGATGCCGCACTTACAATTATGACGCCTTATATGCTGTATTTAGGAGCGGAACAATTTCATTTTTCTGGAGTAATGGCTGTTGTTACAGGCGGACTTTTCATCTCATACAGATCACATGAAATCTTTAAAAATGGAAATACACGTCTTAATATGCTAGGTGTTTGGACAACTGTTATCTTCGTGATGAACGCAATGGTTTTTATTCTTATCGGGTTATCACTTCCATCAATCATTCATGGTTTAGAAGAAGCTTCTTTGAGAGAAGGTATCAAATATGGTATTATTATTAGCATTGTTGCTATTGCAATTCGTTTTTTATGGATTTATCCTGCCGCATTTGTTCCCAGATGGCTTTTCAAGTCCGTAAGAAAAGAACAATCACCGGGATGGAAAGGTCCACTTGTAATTGGCTGGGCAGGAATGAGAGGGGTAGTTTCACTCGCAACAGCACTTTCTATTCCATTTACATTACAAGATGGAACGGCTTTTCCTCATAGAAATTTAATTTTGTTTATTACTTTCATTGTGATTTTTGTAACATTAGTCATTCAAGGACTTACGCTTCCTTTTATTGTTAAAAAGCTTAATATCCCGTCAATGGATATCGTTTTACCACAAGAACAGCAAGAAGCACAAATTCAGATTAGACTGAACCGGCTAGCTCTAAATCATATCAGTAAAAACTATTCTGAGGAGATTCAAAAAAGTAATCTTTTGAAAAACTATCAAAATCAAATTTCACTTGAGACCGAAAATACTGAAAATCAATTAGATCTTTTGGAATGTAAAAATTGTACTACCCAAGAGATAGATAAATTTACTGAAATACTTAAAGAAATCTACGGTAAGCAAAGACTTGAGATTT
>QFQW01000051.1 GCA_003248755.1 Chryseobacterium sp.
CTGATATTTCTATTCATTTTATCTTTAGGGATTTTCTCAACATTATTATTTTCTTGCGCAACTGTTCACGACAGACTCAATACCGGAACTATTGTAAGAGATTGCACAGGAACGTACCTAAGAGTTGCGGAGAATGAAGATTATTTGGTTTGTAATGCCGAAATTTTGGAATCTAAAAAAGACGGCGAAAAAGTATCTTTAATCTATGACAATACAGATAAATGTCCAGAGAGAGACGGCAAAATCATGTGTATGATGTTCCACGAGAACAAAGGAATGATAAGAGTCAAAAGTGTAAAATAAGATTAGATAAATTTTGTTAATCTTAAATTCAATTTTTTATTAAATAAATAATGACTTTTTAATAAATTTTTAAGAAAAATACATCGGACTCGGTACAAGATTTGTCCTCAAAAAAACTTAAATTTGGCACTTTAAAAAGTTAAACTGAAAACATAATATGAGATTACTTATTGTAGGAAACGGTGGTCGTGCTTCTGCTTTAGCAAACAAACTAAGCGAGGACAGTAGAATTACAAAGATGTTTTTCGCACCCGGAAATGCTACTACCGAAAAATTAGGAGAAAATATCAACGAGACAGATATCATCGTACTTAGAGATTTTGCAATCAAGAACAAAGTGGATTTGACGATTGTTGGTCCGGAAGCGCCTCTTGTGGAGGGTATTGTAGATGAATTCAAAAAAGTTGACCTCAAAGTTTTTGGTCCTGCAAAAAAAGCAGCGTCATTGGAAGGAAGTAAGGCATTTTCTAAGAAATTTATGAAAACTTACGGAATCAAAACAGCTGAGTCTGTAACGTTTGATTCTTATGCAGATGCTAAAGAGTACCTTCAGAATCAGAAATTCCCTGTTGTTATCAAAGCAAGTGGCTTAGCCGGCGGAAAAGGTGTTGTGATTGCAGAAGATTTGGAAGAAGCAGAAGGAACAATTCACGACTTTATGATTAAAAGAATCTTTGGTGATGCCGGGATTCAGGTCATTATAGAAGAATTTTTACAAGGTTTCGAAGCTTCAATTATTGCAGTTTCCAACGGAGATAAAATTTTCCCTTTCATTCCTGCAAAAGATTACAAAAAAGTAGGAAACGGAGATAAAGGCTTGAATACAGGAGGAATGGGTTCTGCTGCGCCAAGTCCGGAATTCAAAGACGAGCATTTTCAGGATTTTGTTCAGAATATTATGAATCCAACCGTTCAAGGCCTTAAAACAGAAGGTCTTAGTTTCAAAGGATTTATTTTCTTTGGATTAATGGTAACTGAAAAAGGTGCTTATCTGTTGGAATACAATATGAGATTGGGTGACCCGGAAACTCAGGTTCTTTTGCCATTGTTGGAGAACAATTTGGTAGATGTTATCGAGGATTGTCTTCACGGGAAGGAATTAGAATTGAGATTCAAAAACAAAAAGGCAGTTTGTTTGGTGGTTTGTTCAGGAGGTTATCCTCAGAATCACGAGACTGGCTACGAGATAACTGGGGCAGAAAAAGTGAAGAACAGTATATTGCTCTACGCCGGAGCAGATTACAGAGGCGGTCGAGTGGTTTCGACAGGAGGTAGAGTTCTGAATCTTGTTGCTCTTGGCGACACGTTCGAGGAAGCTCGCAAGAAAGTTTACGAAGATGCTAATATTGTGGACTTTGACTACGGATTTTTCCGAGACGATATTGCGAAATTTTAAAATAACGAGAGATGTTGGGCCGACCAATGTCTCTTTTTTTTAGGAGCTTAATCCCGCTTGTAATTTATACTGAGCGAAGTCGAAGTGCTATATCTTTTTTGTTTTTTAGACGAGCTGTCATTCCAAATGAAGTGAGGAATCCAAAAAAACAAAAAAGAATGCCGTTGCAATCGGGGCTAGTTAGCGATTCGGAAATTGAATATGGAATTTAAATTTAATATAAAGGCTTCGAGAACCTCAGCCTGACATCGCTGAAAAATAATCGTTTAGTATTAGATTTGTCACACTGAGCCTATCGAAGTGTCTAACTCATAAATAATAATTATACCTATCAAGATGCCTTGGAATCCAGAAATATACGACCAGTTCAAACAAGAGCGTTCAGCGCCTTATTTCGATTTGCTCAAATTGATTGAGATAGAATCCAATATGTCCGTTATCGATTTAGGTTGCGGAACGGGAGAGCTGACTTCGGGACTTTTGGATTTCATCCCCAATTCTCAAATTATCGGAATCGATTCTTCCGCAGAGATGCTTCAGAAAGCAGAACAATTCGCAATGAAAAGATTGCAGTTTTTCCAAAGAAGTATAGAAGAGCAGGTAGAGTTGGATGAAACATTTGATTTGATAATCGCCAACGCATCTTTGCAATGGTGCAATAATCATCAGGAATTATTTCCTAAACTGATTTCAAAACTGAATCCCGAAGGACAATTGGCAATTCAAGTTCCTTCGAATCATAATTTTATAGTTCATCAGTTATTATCTGTGGTTGCAGAACACGAGGTTTATCAGAAATATTTCAATGGCTGGAAAAGAGAGTATTCGGTTCTTGATATAGAAGATTATGCCAAAATTTTATCAGACAACGAAGGTAGAAAAATCAATGTCTTCGAAAAGGTTTATCCACACATTATGAAAGATGCAGATGCTATCTTCGATTGGGCTTCAGGAACAGCAATGATTCCGTTTGTTGAAAAACTTCCGGATGAATTGAAAAATCAGTACAGACAGGATTATAAAGAAGAACTTAGAAAAGTTTTTACAGGTTCGCCGGTCTTTTATCCATTCAAAAGAATATTTATTTACGCACAATTTTAAAAAATATTACAACATTATATGCAAAACGGAATTATTATTTTAGACTTCGGTTCACAGTACAACCAATTGATTGGAAGAAGAATCCGTGAAATGGAGGTCTATTCGGAAATAGTACCATTCAATACGCCATTATCAGAAATTCTTGAGAAAAAACCAAGAGGAATCATCCTTTCCGGAGGTCCAAGTTCTGTGAATGCAGAAAATGCGCACCTCGTAGAAAAAGAATTGTATGAACAAGGAATTCCTGTTCTAGGAATCTGCTACGGAATGCAACTCACCGCACATCTTTTGGGCGGAAAAGTGGCAAAAGGTGAAAAAGGTGAATACGGAAAAGCACATCTCGAAATCGTCAAAGAAAACGAATTGCTGAAAGGTGTTTACCAAAATTCTATCGTTTGGATGAGCCATTTCGATGAGGTTGCAGAATTGCCGCAAGGTTTCGAACTCAATGCAAAATCCGGCGTTATCGCATCGATTTCAAATCCTGAAAAGAAGATTTATGCTGTACAATTTCATCCGGAAGTTTCTCATTCCGAAGAAGGTGGAAAGATGATTGAAAACTTTGTGTTCGGAATTTGTAAATCAGATAAGAATTGGAAATTGACCAATTATATTGAGAAAACAGTTGCTGAAATCAAAGAAAAAGTTGGAACTCAAAAAGTGATTCTTGGTTTGTCCGGTGGAGTAGATTCTTCGGTTGCTGCGGTTTTAATCCATAAAGCAATTGGTGACCAGCTGAATTGCATCTTCGTTGATACGGGACTTTTGAGAAAAGATGAAGGCAAGAAGGTAATGGAAAATTACGGAAAGCATTTCCATATGAATATCAAAATGGTGGATGCTTCCGAAAGATTCCTTTCTAAATTATCCGGAATTGGCGACCCTGAACAAAAGCGTAAAATTATCGGTAACGAGTTTGTTCACGTTTTCGATGAAGAATCAAAACAAATTGAGGGTGCAAAATTCCTTGCTCAGGGAACAATTTATCCGGATGTCATCGAATCTCAATCTGTAAAAGGACCTTCTGCTGTTATCAAATCACACCACAACGTAGGCGGACTTCCCGAAGAAATGGAATTCGAATTGTTGGAACCTTTGAGAGAATTGTTCAAAGATGAAGTGAGAAAAGTAGGAGAGGAATTGGGTATTCCACATGAATTGGTTTACAGGCATCCGTTTCCTGGTCCAGGCTTAGGAATCAGAGTTTTAGGAGAAGTTGATGCCGAAAAAGTGAGAATTTTGCAAGAAGCTGATGATATCTTTATCGAAGAGTTGTATAAGAATGATTTGTATGAGAAAGTTTCTCAAGCGTTCGTGGTTCTTCTTCCAGTGAAATCTGTAGGCGTAATGGGCGACGAAAGAACATATGAATACACTGCGGTTGTTCGTTCTGCCAATACTATTGATTTTATGACCGCAACTTGGAGCAGGTTACCTTACGAGTTTCTGGATACTGTATCCAGCAGAATCATCAATGAAGTAAGAGGCATCAACAGAGTTGCTTACGACATCAGTTCAAAACCACCTGCAACGATTGAGTGGGAATAATTGAATAAATTAAAAATAAAAAAACGTCTGGAAAATCTCAGACGTTTTTTTTATTATCTTTTCCTCACATTCTCCAAAATATCAGGGAAATATATATCCGAAAGATGTTCAAATTCGTCACCTCTCATAAACATAGAAGCATCAACTTGGTCGTAAGATTCTCTTCCTGCAGCTGCTATCAGTTCATTACATGTATGTAAAGTATTTTTATGAAACTGATATACACGTTCTGTTTTATCATTAGTATCAAGACCTTTTATCAGCATTTTATCTTGCGTGGCAACGCCGGTTGGACAAGTGTTGGTGTTGCATCTCAACGCCTGGATACAACCTAGAGAAAACATAAAACCTCTGGCATTATTACAAAGGTCGGCGCCCATTGCAACGGCTCGCAAAATATCCAAAGATGTTAAAACTTTCCCGCTAGCGATAATTTTCAATTTGTCTCTGAGTTCGTAGTTTATCAAAGTTCTGTTGACGAAAATCAAAGCGGGTTCCAATGGCATCCCAACACCATCCGAGAACTCTGGTGGTGCTGCGCCCGTTCCGCCTTCTGCACCATCTATGGTAATGAAATCTGGATAGATGTTCAGGATATTCATTTGTTCGCATACGTCTTCAAACTCTTTGGTGTCGCCGATGCAAAGCTTGAAACCAACAGGCTTTCCACCAGAAAGGTCACGCAATTGCTGGACAAATCTCAACAAGCCTTCCGCATCAGAAAAGGCACTGTGCGATGGTGGCGAAAGAATCGTAACACCAGGTGGCACGTGTCTGATTTTCGCAATCTCCGGTGTGTTTTTCACAGCTGGCAAAACACCGCCGTGACCAGGTTTTGCACCTTGAGACAATTTGATTTCAATCATTTTTACTTTATCCAGATTCGAATATTTCGTAAACAATTCTGCATCGAATTTCCCTTCTTCATTTCTGCATCCAAAATAACCGGTTCCAATCTGCCAGCAAAGGTCTCCGCCTTCCAAATGATGTGGAGAGATACCACCTTCACCGGTATTATGAAAAAAATTCCCCTTTTTTGCGCCTCGATTCAGAGCTATTTGAGCGCGGTCACTCAATGCACCGAAACTCATTGCAGAGATATTAAGAAGTGATGCATTATAAGGCTGCTTACAATCTTTACCTCCAATTGTCACTCTTGGCAATTCTTCTTTCGGATGTTTAGCATAGATAGAATGTTTAATGCCTTCATATTTTCTATGGTTTATTTCTAGTTGAGTCCCGAATGGCACAGTATCACTCAGGTTTTTTGACCTTCTGTACACAGCCGACCTTTGATGTCTTGGAAATGGTTTCCCATCCGTCTCTCTTTCAATAAAATACTGCTGAATCTCTGGCGAAATTTCCTCAAAAATATACCGAAAATAACCGAGAACTGGGAAATTTCTTAGAATAGCGTGTTTAGTTTGGTACGTATTGTAAATTCCTAGAATATAGAGGAACGTCAGGAAAATCGGAATCCAGTAATGCGCTTTTATCAGTAAGGCTGTCGTCCAAGTCACGATTAATACAACGATTCCCCAAAGAATGAATTTGTTTCTCATAATAATGTTTTTGAATCTGTGTTAAATATAAAACCATTTCAAAGCTAAATTTGAAATGGTTTTTTTATTTAATTAAATTTAATGAATTCTTAATTAATCTGCTTTACATTGATGTAATAATTTTTATCAAACTCAACAGGTTTATCGGATTTCAAAGTTGTAGTCTGTTCTTTTTCCGTAGGCTTCAGCTCTTGTCCGTCAGCTAAGCGGATTGGCAGTTTCAAATCAGGAACAACATTAGTCCATTTGTAAGTCAATTGATTTCCGTTCTGCTTGTATTCCAAAGTCGGGATTTTTACAGTTCTCAAATATTGATTGAAAATACTTGCCAAATCGATTCCCGACTTTTCTGAAAAATATTTTTCAATTTGTTCTGTTGTTACAGTCTGATGATAAAATTCTTTATTCAATCCTCTTAGAATTTGGCGGAATTTTTCATCGTTATTAATCACCTGGCGAATCGTGTGAATCATATTAGCACCTTTTGGATACATGTCGCCACTTCCTTCATTTCTTATTCCGTATTTTCCGATGATTGGTTTATCATTGGCAATCATTTGGCGAACCCCTTGAATATATTTTTCGGCTGAGGCTTTATCCATATATCTTTCTACGAATAATGGCTCAGAATACATTGTGAAACTCTCGTGAATCCACATGTCAGCATGGTCTTTTGCAGTGATGTTATTCGCAAACCATTCGTGTCCCGATTCGTGAACGATGATGTAATCCCATTTTAAACCAATTCCTGTACCCGATAAATCTCTCCCCAGATAGCCGTTGCCGTAATTGTTTCCATAAGCCACGTTGCTCTGATGTTCCATACCAAGGTGTGGAGATTCTACGATTTTGTAAGAATCTTCATAGAAAGGATAGGGTCCGAACCAATATTCGAAAGCACTCAACATCGGTTTTACTTGTTCAAATTGTTTTTTGGCTTTGTCAAGATTGTAATCCAAAACCCAATAATCGAGGTCTAATTTTCCTTTTTCCCCATCAAAAGTATCTTTGAAATTCACATATTTTCCAATGGAAGGGATGATTGAATAATCATTAATCGGATTTTTAACTTCCCACAGCCAGGACTTTTTATCGCCAATATTTTCTTCTTTGACTAGTCTTCCGTTTCCAACGCCAACAAGGTCTTTCGGTGTAATGATTTTGAACGTGATTCCGTTATCGGGTTCATCACTCCAGATATCTTTTACAGGAAGCCAGATACTTGCTCCGATTCCTTCGTCAGCAGCTGTCATCCAAGGGTTTCCTTTTTTATCTTTGGTGAAAATCCATCCGCCGTCCCAAGGGGCATGTTTTGCAATCGTTGGATTTCCGGAATAATCGATATCAATCGTATATTTTTCTCCTTTTTTGAAATTCTTTTTTGTAGTTAAGAAAATGAAATCTCCATCTACTTTTTTCTCAGCAATAGGGAAGCTAGCCACGATTTTATCAGCTTTCATCGGTTTTTGCAAATCGATTTGGAAAGTCGGATTTTTCACATCTTTTTCAATTGTCAAGCTGATTTTATTACTTCCTTTAATACTTTTGGCTTCGAAATTAGGTTCCAAAACAATATCATATTTTTTAACATCCCAAAAGTTCCTGAATTCTGTATTGGAACCTTTTAATGTATCTGTTTTTGTAGGTTTTGCATCCTCAAAAAACTGGGCTTGTGAAACTCCGGAGAGCAATATGGAGAGGAGTAATAATTTTTTCATTTTTAATTTTTCTTTAGAATTAGTTTTATTTCATAAATCAAACGTTACAAAATTAAATAAAAGTATTTTACAAAATCATTATTAGGAGCTTAATCCCTTTTTTTGCCAAAAAAAGAAAAAGGATGCCGCTACTATCGGGGCTATGGATTTGTCAGTCAATCAACGTTTGGACTTTAATATAAAATAAAAACCCTTTCAAAGTTCAATACTCAGAAAGGGTTTATAATTTTATTAAGAATGATTACTTAAATCACATTTTCCTGATAAAAATGTTTTGTCTCTTCGATAATTTCATCAATTTGTTCAAGTGTTAAAGCCTGAAGAAACTTGGTTTTAAATTCTTTAAAATGTGGGATTCCACGGAAATAATTACTATAGTGTTGTCTCATTTCCACAATTCCGGGACGCTCACCTTTCCATTCCACAGACCAAAGTGCGTGATTTTTCACCGCATCCAATCTCTCAGCGATAGTTGGTTCAGGAATAGTTTCTCCTGTTGCGAAAAAATGTTTGATTTCGTTAAAAATCCAGGGATAGCCAATTGCGCCACGGCCAATCATTATTCCGTCGCAATTATATTTATTTTTATATTCAAGCGCTTTTTCAGGGGAATCAATGTCACCATTTCCAAAAATAGGAATTTCGATATTTGGATTGTTTTTGATTCTGGAAATATGTTCCCAATCTGCCTCACCTTTGTACATCTGAGCACGCGTTCTGGCGTGAATTGTCAATGCTTTGATTCCAACATCCTGCAATCTTTCGGCAACTTCATCGATATTAATAGAATCATTATCCCAGCCTAATCTGGTTTTTACAGTAACCGGCAAATGTGTAGAACTAACGACTGCTTTCGTTAATCTGACCATCAAATCGATGTCTTTCAAAACGCCTGCTCCAGCACCTTTACAAACCACTTTTTTCACAGGACATCCGAAATTGATATCCACCAAATCTGGTTCTACAGTCTCCACAATTCTGGCCGACATTGCCATAGCTTCTTCATCGCCGCCAAAAATCTGGATTCCAACCGGTCTTTCGTAATCAAAAATGTCAAGCTTTTTACGACTCTTGATTGCATCACGAATCAGACCTTCCGAAGAGATAAACTCCGAATACATCAAGTCTGCACCGTGCATTTTGCAAAGCTTTCTGAACGGAGGGTCGCTTACATCTTCCATTGGTGCCAGCAAAAGCGGAAAATCAGGAAGTTCTATGTTGCCTATTTTTACCATTCTGCAAAAATACGAATTACATTTTGTATTAATATTAAATGGTTAATATCTATGAAATCAAAAAAATGAAAATATCTTTGATTTATTGCAATATTCTATGTAATTGTTTGTTATTTTTATTTGAAAATATATAAATTAGTAGTTTGTTTAATAAAAAAGTATTTATGAAGAAGATTAATTCTATTAATCGCGGGATTACTATCGCCGCTTTTTTTGCGTTTTCATTGATTCAGGCTCAGAACTATGAGGCTGTTGTTAAAGATTATATATCTGGAAATCAGAGATATAATAAAGTAGCAGCAACTGAGATCAAAATAATGAACTCTAGCCCATCAGAAAGCTTGAAAGGAGCAGTTGTTAATATACAACAGACCTATGATGGCATTCCTGTTTTCAATGCTGTTTCATCTGCATTGATAAAAGATAATAAGGTTACTTATTTTTCAGATAATTTTTCAGATGTTTCATCTGTTGTTGTGAGTTCTAAAAAAGCTGGGATTACAAGTAAAGCGGCATTTGATTCATTGCTTAAAAATCTTAAACTTAAAAGTAGTGAAAAATATACTTTTGAAGAGGGAGAGGAAAACAGTGTTTTGACCAATACTGTTTATTATAAATCTGGGAATCAATTAATTTTAGCTTACGAAGTTAATTTTGAGGAAGCGGACAGTAGTAATTATTGGAATGTTCTGGTAAATGCTACTAACGGAGAGATTTTAGAAAAGAATAATCTTTTAGTTTCTTGTAAATTTGATACTCATTCATACACCAGTCCAGAAAGGATTGCTAATATCAAGGCTGAAAAAAAAGATGATGCTCTTAAGGTTTTGGCACCTGATAATGCTTCATACAGGGTATTTGCATTGCCGATAGAAGCACCTACATTTGGAAATAGAACTTTAGTTTCTAATCCATGGTTTTTAGATTCTTCTCCAGAAGGCTGGCATTCTGATGGAACCAATCATTATACTTATACTAGAGGTAACAATGCTTATGCTTATACGGATTATAATAATACCAATTCAATTGGAGATGTAGCAGAAGGTGGAAGCACAAGAACATTTGATTTTCCTTTGGATGTCAATGTACCTGCATCACAATATACTTCGGCGGCGATCACGCAGTTATTCTATATGAATAATAAGATGCACGATATCTTCTATAAATTTGGTTTTACAGAATCCGCTAGAAATTTCCAGATTAATAATTTTGGTAAAGGAGGTGCTGGTAATGATGCGGTACGAGCGGAAGCACGTGATGGAGGAGGAACGGATAATGCTAATTTTTCTACGCCTGCGGATGGAGGCATACCAAGAATGCAAATGTATCTGTGGGGACCAAAAACTCAGAATTATCTAAGTTATAATTCGCCATCTGATATGGTTGGAAGGTCACCTGTTGTAGGAATCAATACAGAATTTGGACCTTCGATTGCCTCAAATCCAGTAACGGCCGATGTGGTTGTAGTAAGTCCAATAAAAGGCTGCACTACACTTAGTAATACCAATCTTACAGGCAAAATAGCTTTGATAGAAAGAGGTGATTGTAACTTTACAGTTAAATTCAAAAATGCACAGGTTAAAGGTGCTATTGGTGTCATTGTTTACAATGCTTCTGATTCTCCGGCTGTGGGCAATATGGGAGGAACTGATGCTACAGTGACTATTCCTGGTGTTTTAACAGAAAACGCAGAAGGTGAATTGATAAAATCCAAAATTGCTACATTCAATAATGTTAATGCAAATATTAAGGATAATAGCGTTTGGATAGATGGAAGTTTGGATAATGGTATTGTGGCACACGAATATGGTCACGGAATTTCAAACAGAAACACGGGTAATGGATATTCTTGTCTTAATACAAGTTCTGATAATGAGCAGATGGGTGAAGGCTGGTCAGACTTCTTCGCGCTGATGTTGACCAATCGTCCCGGTGATGATGAAAATGTTCCTAGAGGTATCGGAAGTTTTGCTATTAATGAAAATCCTGGCGGGGGAGGAATCAGACCAGCTCAATATTCTCCAAATACCAACATCAACAACTACACGTATGGGCGTACAAATGGAATGACCTATGTATCCAATGGTACTACTTATGTTAATGTACATTCAGTTGGGTTTGTATGGGCCACCATGCTTTGGGATCTTCATTGGAAAATGGTTGAGAAATATGGTTACGCATCAGACGTGGTTGCGTCTCCTGATTCCGGAAGTGGAAGAGTACTTCAGTTAGTGGTTGACGGACTAAAATTACAAGGTTGTAATCCTACATTTGTAAAAGGCAGAGATGCAATCATTGCTGCAGACCAAGCTAAAACAGGAGGAGCGGATAAATGTTTAATATGGAATGTCTTTGCAAAAAGAGGTTTAGGCGTAAATGCTTCTGCCGGATCCATTATTGGAACCGGAACAGGGATGAATGATCAGGTTGAAGACTACACGGTTCCTGCAGAATGTAATCTAGCTGTAACGGACGTTCAGAAAGATAAATTCGTGATTTATCCAAATCCAGCTAAAAATGAAATTCATATCAAGAGTGGATCAGTGACTTTAGGAAGCACATTGGTGCAAATCTATGATGCTGCCGGGAAATTGGTGATGTCAGAAAAAATCAATTTGTCTGATGATAATGTAATTAATGTAAGTTCTTTACAGAATGGTGTTTATGTTGTAAAAGGAACTGGACTTGGTATTAAATTCAGTGAAAAAGTGATTATCAAAAAATAACTCAATTTTAATAATTATCATATTAAGACATCCTTTTTGGGATGTCTTTTTTATTTATATTTGGGCAAAAGTTGAAAATGAAAAGAATAATTATCGCAACGATCTTAATGTCAATGTTTTCTTGTTCCAAATCAGAAAATTCGGGAAATAAGGACGTTCTTGTTTCTGAAGAAATTGCTACACCAAAAGTTGTTACAGATTCGATTGCTGAGGGAAAATCTCTAGTAGAAGGTTCAGATTGTTTAGGCTGTCACAAAGTTGATGAAAAAATGATTGGTCCATCTTATAAAGAAGTAGCGGAAAAGTATGAAAATACACCAGAGAACGTAGAAAAACTTGCTGAAAAAATAATCAAAGGAAGTTCGGGATTTTGGGGGGATGTTCCGATGCCAGCTCATGGATTCAGTAAAGAAAATGCGAAGTTTATGGCGCAATATATTCTATCTTCAAAATCACAGGATTCCAAATAAATTGATTTCTGCTTGTTTATATTTTGTAAATTTATTCTTATGAAGAATTATAAAATACTCTTTTTTGTTATATTTTCTGTCTTCTGTAATGCTCAAAAATTTACAATCGATACATTATTAACAGACAAAATCAGCATCAGGGCGATACAGCTCTGGGACGGAAAAGTCTGGTATTCTGGAACGGATTCCAAGTTTGGATATGTCGATATTAAAAATAAATCCGATAAGAAGCAGATTAAACTTTCAGATAAAAAGTTGCAGTTTCGTACGCTCGCTCAAAATAATAATGCTTTTTATCTCGCAAATATAGAGAGTCCTGCTATTTTTTTTAGAATTGATAAAAAAACATTAGAATATGAAATTGTAAAGATTGATTCAGCAAAAAATTCTTTTTATGATGCAATACATTTTAATAAAGATATATTTTATGCATTTAGTGATCCGGAAGAAGATTTAGAATTTAAAATGCCTAGATTTTTTGAAAAGGATAATATTTTTAGATTCAATCTACAAACGGCAGATGATTTTTTACTTGACAAAGGTGAAGCTGCTTTTGCTGCTAGTAATACTAATATAGCATCATCAGGTGATTTTGTCTGGCTTGCAACAGGAGGAAACTCTTCACGTATTTTTCGATTAGATATAAAAAATGATCATTGGAAGGTTTTCGAAACTCCTTTTGTTCAAGGAACATCTTCACAAGGTATTTATTCCATTGATTTTTATGATAATAATTTCGGAATTGCAGTAGGAGGAGATTATACTAAACAAGCTGATAACTTCAATAATATCGCAACAACCAATGACAGCGGAGAAACTTGGCAAGTCCAAGCTCGAGGACAAAATGCGGGTTATATGACCTGCGTGAAATTCCGACCAAAAACCAAAGGAAAAGAATTGGTTGCAGTTGGTGACCAACATATCAGTTTCTCCTCCGATTTTGGAAAAACTTGGACAAAAATATCCGATGAAAAAAATCTCTACGCCTGCGAATGGCTGGATAAAAATACTTTGATTCTTGCGGGAAAAGATAGAATTGTCAAACTAAGTTTTCAGTAAATAGTAAAAACAAAAAAGAGAAATGAATTACCATTTCTCTTTTCTATTAGTAGTTGATTAGCTCCGCTATTCAGATTTTTCATTTATAAATTGCTCTTCTTCTTTTGTTAAGAGTGTTTCTCCTTTATCTTCGGTGACAGTCATTTTAGTCCAATAGGCTGTTGATATATTAACAGGATTTTTCAATTGTGTTTTTTCAGCAGGCTTGAAATTTTTAAAAATAATCTCTCTAGCTGCGCGATACTCAAATTCTCCTTTTTCAGTAATAGTTTTGAATTTTTCTGTTGTAAAACCCATTCTGGATGGGACGTACTTATCACCACTTTTATAATAATCAAAAAAGATTTTTCCATCGCCCAATTGTCTCTCGTATTTGGCTCCGTCTTGATCCTCAAGCTTTCTTCGCTCTGACTGGCTTTGTTCAAAGTCCAGCTCAAAATGTGTGATCGCATTATCTTTTTTATTGTATAAGATATTTCCTTTATAAATCATATTTCTATCATTTTTGATCAGGAAAGATATCTCTTGTTCTTCACCATCATCATATAATAGTTTTCCACTATTCTTTGTATGCGTAATATTGGATAAACCCAAAGTTCTATTGATTTCGTAACTCAAAAACATATCGCCAACGCTGTCTTGAGAAGTATCTTGTTTTTTAGTTTTGATAAAGTTCCCGTAAGGTTCAGATTTCAAATAACGTAAGTGTTCAATCTGGATTTGGATAAAGTCATTTAGTTTTCCGTTATATGCTTCTTTTGCATTGTAATTACCATCTCTGCTCCAGAATTTTCCATCAGCAACCATCAGTAATTTCATTTGATTATTCTCAAAAGCTCTTTGTTTAATAGTCATTTCAAAGACTTGAGGCTTGTCATAATATATCTTGTCATATTTTCTTGCAACACTCTTTAGTATTTTGGTGAAATCAATAGAAACAATTTTAACTTCATCAATTTCTTGATATTTTGGCTTCAAAAAAATGGTTTCGGAATGTGTTTTTATATTCTCAGAAATATATCCAAACGCTGATATTTCCCAATTATCGGTGTTTTCTGGCAAAAGAATATATCCATCATCATTGGAATAATAGATGTTTTGATTAGATATCAGCCGGACACTGGAAATTGGTTTGGATGTTTCAGAATCTACTATTTTAATTTTTTGCTGACTAAGAACAAGAATTGGAAATTGCAAGAAGAGTATTAATTTTTTCATAGTTATAGATTATATAAACAAAAATATAATGTTTAGTTTTTCAAAAATTGTAAAAATGTAAACAAAGAAGTATTAAATAATAAACCAGATATTTTCTTGATCCAGATTCGTGTTTGCTAAAAATTCTTTGGGTGTTAAGTTAGTAATAGCTTTGAAGTCTCTGTTAAAATGAGATTGATCAAAGAACAGATTGTCGTATGAGATTTCTGTAAAAGATTTTTTCTGTTGACTGAATAAATTTAAAGATTTTCTAAATCTGGAAATTTTTCGATATTCGGACGGCGACTTGCCAATTTTTAGCTTAAAATATTGATTAAGATATTGCCTTGAAATTCCATTTTTAGAAGCGATTTTTTCTATACTTAATTCACCTTCTATGTCAATTAATAGATTTTCTATTAAGCTATCTTTTTTCTCTTTGAAGATTGATAAAAGTAATGTTTCTATATAATCAATTTGTAGAGTTTTATCTTTAATTTTGAAGATATTAAAAAACAATTTTTTAAAATCATCAAAAGGTTCAAATGACTCCACAGATTTAGGATGATAGAAGTCAATCATATTTTCTACAAAATTATTGATAGCATTTGGCTTAAAATAGATAGTGAATTCTTCAATAGGCCCCAAATAATTGATTCTTAATTGTTTTTTATAATGATAAGTAAGGCTGGAGATTTGTATTCTATTCTTAGATTTTTTTATGAAGAATTCGTTGTTTTGAATTTCTAAAGTTGCATTATTCATTAAGCTAAGAATGCAAAAGTTATTCGGAAATGTAAAGTATTGGAAAGGATAGGTTTGATTTTTATTCATAAAATAAAATCCTTCAATATATTGAGATAAAATTTCTGATTGAGGTTTATAAAAATCTACATACATAACTATTGTAAAAGTATTTTAAATCCTCAGTTTTTTCTTATAATGAAATATTAAAATTAATTGTTGAAATGTTAATTTAAAGTTAGATTTAGAGCCTGTAATAAATTTTATAGGATTGTCGTTTTGAGCGAAACCAAATGAAGTCGAAAAATCTTAAAAATTTTAATTTCAAAAGATTCTTCATTTTATAATGCTTCGCAAAATTACATTCAGAACGACAAAAACAACTTTTGGAATTAGATTTATAGTCATATAAATTAATATATAATTTCAATTCAACAAATCTAGAATCCCTATTTTTGCACCGAAATTAATGAAATTGGGCAAATGAAAAATACGGTTATTTTTGATATGGATGGCGTGATTGTTGACACAGAACCGCTTCATAAAAAAGCTTATTATCAACATTTTAAAGAATTGGATATCGATGTAGATGCAGAATTATTCTCAAGATTTACAGGAAAATCTACACGAAATGTCTATCAAATGATCAAAGAGATTTTCGAAATCGATACCAATCTGGAAGATTTAATCCAAAGAAAAAGAACCTTGTTTTACAATTTATTCGATTCTGACCCAGCTTTGAAATTGTTAGATGGAGTAGAAGTATTGATCAAGAATCTTTATTCAGCTAATTTTCAATTGATTTTAGCATCATCTGCCGCCAAATCTACCATTGACCGGGTTTTCAAACGTTTCAATTTGTTCCCATTTTTCTCACATCTGGTGAGCGGAGAAGATTTTCCGGAATCAAAACCAAATCCTGCCATTTTCATAGAAGCTCAAAGACTTTCAGGAAATGACAAATCCAATTGTATCGTAATAGAAGACAGCACAAATGGAATCCAAGCCGCCAATGCTGCCGAAATTTTCTGTGTTGGGTATAAAAGTGTAAATAGCAAAAATCAGAACTACGAAACTGCAGATTTGGTCATTCATCATTTTGATGAGCTGAAAGTAGAAGAACTGGAATTGATCTAAGAGACTCTCTTTTTATTGGAGGATTCTACCCATTCATCATTTTTGCAGACTTTACAATTGCCATGTTCTCCGGCTTTGAATTTTTGTGTGTAACCACAAAAAGTACAGGAGTAATGAGTGTTTTTGGTAAATGTTTTTAACGGGTTTTCCAATGAGTTCGGCATTATCGGTAAGCCATATTTTATATTGTCACCTTCATAATAGAAAACACTGATTTCGCCGGAAATTTCCTCAATAGCCTTTTCAATTTGGCCAAGTTGTGAAACGCCTTTAAGTCTTAGCTCTGCAAAAAATTCATCTTCCCCAAGCGATTCTTTTCGTAAATCATTAATACAGAAAATGCCATTATCTATCAAACAAATAGGTTTCCCTTCAACCAGTTTTTCAAATTTTTTGCTTTTCCCAATAAAATATGTGATAATCGTATATAAGCTGATGATCATGGTGAAAACGACAATCGCAGGCATTATACCAACATCTTTATAAAACATCGGGTCACCGGCTGCAGAACCAAGCCCGATAATCACAACTAGCTCAAAAACGGAAAGTTGTTTTACACCTCGTTTTCCTAAAAGCCGAAGCCCGAAAATAATCACGAAGAACATTATTCCGGTTCTTAGAACCGTTTCCAGAAGGAAGTTCCAATCTTCGGAACCTAATAGAATTTGCTTGAAATCGAACATAGTTTTTTATCGCTATGTCCAAAAAATACGCCAGAATTAATATGATAAATGGGAATTACTTCTCAAAAAACGCCATAGAACTCCCAATCCAAATCGCATCTTTCTTATTAAAATCCACATTCACCATTGCGGCTTTGGTCATTCTCACAAGATTTACGAGAAGTTCAGGATTTTCTTTATCAGGATTCCACGCAAAAAGTAAACGGATTTCTGCTTTGGAAAATTCCCCATTGATGTCTTCAAAAAGTGAAGCATAAGTCACTTTTCTTTGAAGGATGTAATTTTCTTTATCGTCAATTTGAGAAATGATTTCTTGAGTAGGATTAAGGTTCACACCACTTCCTGCAAATGAGAAAAGAGGTTTCAGAACAAAATCATCCAGTTGTTCATTTTCAGGAAAATCAGATAAAAAATAACTTTTCGGGACAAACTCGTGTTTTAGCTTAGGGAGAATATATTTTGAGATTTTGAAAAACCAGTTAGGATGAGTAATCCATTCTACATCCACATCTTCCCGGAAATCAAATTCCGTTTCCAATCCTTCAATCTTATCCAGTTCATCAAAAATCACACGATTGTAAATTCGGTTGATAGGAATCAATTTTCCATCATTTTCGTAAAATAGCTTTTTGCCTTCCTTTTTGATTTTCGTCAGACAAATCGTTTTGATGCCAAGATATTGTTCAGTCAGGACAAAATCAATTGCTGTTTTTTGTTTTTCAGGATAGATTTCCAAGAGAATCACATTTTCAGGATTTTCGTTTCCAACGATAACCTGTTTCAGTTTTTGAATGTATTCATCTTTCGGAAGTGAGTTTTTCAATTCGTCCAGAGAAGGATAAACCTCGGTAATCACTTCTTCAAACAACTTTTGAAATCCGAACAAACTCGGAAAAGCCTGCAATTCTATCAACTGCGGAATTACATTTCCATTTTCATCCTGACAAATTCCAAAATCAATCGCTACAAAATGTGGTTTTTTGGTATCATTCGGGACATTACAATTCGCAGGAATTGCTTTGCTGAGCTCTTCATCAGACATTTCTTTGATTTGCGAAATAATCGTTTGAGACGCATCTTCCAGTTTTTGCTGGAAATCTTTGGTTAAGAAAATCGGACTTTCAGAAAGTCGAAACGCGGCTTCGTTACCACATTTCTCTTTTATCAATTCGTTGACTTTTTGATATTTTTCCTGAGAAAATTCTCCGTTGAATTGAGTTCTGTATTTTGGAATCATAGTTTTTAATTGTAAAATGTAAAAGTAAAAGGTACAAAATACATTGTACATCTTACATTGTACGAGAAAATTAACCGAATACTAAGCTTTTAGTAATTTGTTCAGAAGCCAGTTGCAAAAATCTTGGGATAATTTGAGCTCTTGTCAAGACAATTTTATCGTCATCGTCCATTCTGTCAATTGTTTCGAGATATTTTTCCATCCCGAAAGTTTCAATCATCGCTGTTTTATTTTTTTCGTCCTCCAGATTTTTGATGAAACCAAGCGGGTCAGCTTCCGGATGAAACTGCGTTCCGAAAATCTCATCAGAAAAACGAACGGCCATCATAGCTCTTTCCAAATGAACCGTTGGGCGGATTTTCTCCAAAGCCACGATTTTCATTCCCAGCTCATCCAGTCGTTCCTGGTTTGGCTCAATACATTGATAAGCTCTGGAATCTACACCGTAGAAAGGGTCGGCTAGATTTTTAAATAAAAATTCCGTTTCGCCGTCTTCCGATTTATGAATTGGCATCACGCCAAACGAATACGATTTTCTTTTGCAGACATTCGCAATCCCGAAATGGATTACCGCCAATTGGAAAGAATGGCAAACCAAAAACAGATATTTTTTCTGCTCATTGGTTTTATTGTGCTCCCATATTTGCGTCAGGAAATCAGCAAATTTCTGTTCCCATTCATAACCTTCACGATGGGGATTTCCCGGTCCTCCGGAAGAGATGAAAATGTCAAAATCTTCAATATTTGGCATTTCATTTTTATAACGAACATCAAAAACATCTACAGAAACTTCGTATTCCGACTGCTCCTGAAACGCTTTCGACAGCTCTTTTATATTTCTCATCCCTTGATTCGGATGATTATTATTCATATCAAGAAGTGCAATTCTTACATCATTTTTACTCATATTCATAAATTTTTACAAAAATACGGAATCTAGAATTGATGAAAAGTTAATAAAATTCTAAAAATATTAATTGGGTAATTTAATTATAGTTCTACAATTAATAAAAAACTTATCAAAAATTCATAACTCATAATTTACAAAAGTCCTTTTTCAGTCTCATAAATCATATAATCCACGACTTTCTTCATATCGCCGCCACTTTCATGAAAAACTTTCAATTGTCTGTCAGCGCCGGTTCCGTTTTTGACAATTTCTCTTGCATATTCAACTTCTTTTCTACAACCCAAATCGTCCACTACATCATCTATGAATAATAGCAATTCTTCCAAAAGGTCACGATACGGAACGCTTGCTTCTTTTCCGAAGTCAATCAAATGTGCATCAATTCCATCTTTGGAAGCGCGCCATTTGTTTTCTGTCAGAAGCAGTCTTCTGTAACTTCTGTAGCTGGTATTCTGCTGATGCATTTTGTAGATTTTAGCAACCAAAGCCTGCATGATTGCCGCAAGACAAACCGTTTCATCAATAGTCAGAGGCATATCGCAAATCCTGAATTCAATCGTAGGATAGAACGGGTGAACTCTCAAATCCCACCAGATTTTCTTCGCATTATCAATCGTTCCGGTTTTGACCATCAGATTGACATACGCATCAAATTCTGCCACACTGCTGAAATAACTTGGTAATCCCGTTCTTGGGAATTTAGCAAAAACTTCCTGTCTGTAAGATTTGAAACCGGTCAATCTTCCAACCCAGAACGGAGAGTTGGTAGATAAAGCGTACACGTGCGGCAAGAAATATCGCATCACATTCTGAATCCTGATGCCTTCTTCACGGTCAGGAATCCCGATGTGAACGTGCAATCCGAAAATCAGATTCGACCTTGCAACATCACCCATATCACTTACGATTTTGTCGTAACGTGCATCTTTTGTAATGATATTGTCCTTCCAATGCGAAAACGGATGCGTTCCACCGCCGGAAACTCGCAAACCTTGGTCGTGAGCAGTTTTTACGAGATGTCTTCGAAGGTCGGTCAATTCCTGACGCGCCTGCTGAATATTTTCACAGATACCCGTTTCCATTTCTACGACAGACTCGTGCATCTCGTGTTTTAAGTTTTCGCTCAGAACAGCTTTTCCTCCTTCAATGATTTTGGAAACGTGAGAAACCAAATCGCGGCTTTCCGCATCGATGATTTGGTATTCTTCTTCCACACCTATTGTGAATTTGTGCATTTTTTTTCTTGTGTTAGTTAAATTAGTAGTTAGTTTAATGAATAATATAATTTGGGCAGTTTTATCCGCCTTCCGCTCCCAATCTTTTCACTCCACTACGTTGCGTAAAAAGGATTTCCACTCAAATCGAGGAACGAGATTCATCGATTCATATAAGAAATAAACAAATGTGAGATAAGTCGGTCTGCGAGTGATTCAACGTTTCAAATTACATCATTAAATATATAAGTTAGTTAAGTTTTAAAGTTTATTGGTTACAAATTTTCCCCAATCAATATTGATTTTTCCGGGCTTGTAATCTTTAGCTTTTTCAATCGCCAATTTTGCAGCGTGTTCAACAATCCATTGGAAATTCTCCTCGCCAACAGATTTTCTATCCGCATCCGGAGCAGGGTTGCAGAAATCAATCGCATAAGGAATCCCGTCTCTCACGGCGAATTCCACTGTGTTGAAATCGTAGCCAAGTGCTTCATTCATTTTGATGGTATAGTCCTTAATGGTTTTGAGCAGTTTTTCCAGTTCTTTTCCTTCTGTTTTATGGGTTGTTGCGTATCTCAGATGGTGTGGATTTCTTGGTTCGTAAGGCATAATGTGAACATACTTTCTGCCCAGGCAATAAACCCGGTAATAATCCTCGAAAACAATTTCTTCCTGAACCATCATTACCAATTGCTCAGTCTCAGCGTGTTTTGCCCACATATCTTCCGGATTTTCAACTCGGTAAACATTTCTCCAGCCACCGCCGTCGTGCGGTTTCATATAAGCCGGAAATCCGATATAATTAAAAATGTATTCCCAATCGTGAGGGAATTTCAGGTTTCTGAAAGACGTTTCCGAAGTATTGGTTGGCCTTTCGTGAGAAGGCAGCAAGACAGTTTTCGGCAACGGAATCCCAATTTTTGACATCAATGCATTATTGAAAAATTTCTCATCTGCGCTCCACCAAAATGGATTGTTGATAACGTAAGTTCCGTTAACTGCAGCATTTTTAAGATAAGCTCTGTAGAAAGGAACGTCTTGTGAAATCCTGTCGATAATCACGGCATAACCATAATCAGCACCTTGTTCAAGTTTGTCGATTTGGACAGGTTCTGCGATATATTCGCCTTTGCCCAGTTCATTGACTTTATCGATAAAAGCCCACGGAAAAGTGTCTTCCATCCCGAATAAAATTCCAATTTTTTTTGCCATAATGTTTTGTTTTTGGTCAGAAGTCCGATGCTGGATGTCTGAAGTTTGTATGTTTATTTTATTAATTTAAATTTGTTTGATTATCCAAAAAACCTTCCGATGAATTTTGGGAAAACCATTCTCCAAAGTACCCAATCGTGGTCTATCCATTTTTGCTCATCATACCAATGATTGATGCCTTTCGATGTTAAAATGCCTGCCATTTTTCTGGTTGGTTCCAGACAAATATCCTGGTCGGATGTGCTGAGAACAATGTGCATATGTTTATATCGCCAGGCAGCATCGTATTTTACAAATTCGTCAGGACAATTGAAATAAATCAAATCATTATCATAACCATCCATAAAACTTCGTATAGAAAATGCACCCGACAAACAGAAAAGATGCGAAACCAAATCCGGAAATCTGAAGGCAAAATTAGCGGCGTGATAACCACCGAAACTTGCACCTGCAACAGCTACACGATGTGTGTTGTGCGTTCTTTGGATATAAGGAATAAACTCCTGAACCAAAAACTGGACATACATTTCGTAATTTCTGATTCTTTCATAAGGCGAAATTCCTTTGTCATAAAAACTGAATTTATCAATCGTCTGAACATTGAACAATTTCAAAATTCCATTGTCCGTGAAGTGCGAAATGCTTCCGTTCAAATGGAAATCGGCATTCTGAGTATAAGAACCCTGCGAAGTCGGGAACATAATAATCGGGTAACCGAAATGTCCTGTCACTTCCACCGGAAGACTCATCCCGAGAATGTGTGAATAATAATCTGTATGTGTTATTTGAGGCATTTATATTATAATTGATGAGTGATAATTGACAAAAAATTAATTAAGACTGTCAGTGTGAAATTCTCGAAGACCAATCTAACTTGTTGGTTTATCTTTCGGCGGAAGAATATTCAGAATCTGTTCTGTGACAACTTCTGCTGCTTGGTCTAATCTTTCCTCGATGATATCTGCAGTCTTCGCCTTGTAAACAATCCCGATATGATAATCGATTGGTAGGAATTTTTCCACTTCGTCATTCTGCAAATTGTGAGTGTCAGGATGTTTGTCTTTTGCTAATGCTACAATTAACCCACCAAATAAATTCTGAGTTTCTTCAACTGAATATTGAGTTCCGTCTAAAAGAGCATTTTCCAGTTTCGCCCATTCTCTCCAGATATTAACACCGGTCGCCGCTTCCACCATATCCGGAATGTGTGCACCGCCAACTCTGGAAGACGTTTCAAGGAAATAATATCTTCCATCTGTTCCTCTGATATATTCGCTGTGAGTTGCCCCGTTTTGGATTCCGAATTTATCCAACACTTGTTTGTTGATTTGCTCCAAACCTTTTGCTTCCTCAGAATTTTTATCCAAAGTTTTGGTACGGAAAACACCGCCTTCGTGAGACACTTTCATCGGTGGAGAAAGATATTTTGAAAAGCAGGAAAACACAATTTTCTTATTGTAAACCAGACAATCCACGTGATAAACATCACCAGGTTTGAAAGATTCTAAGAGGAATTTATAACGTTCATCGCCAAGATTTTCTACAGCCGGCCAAAGTTCATCAACAGAATTGATTTTCTTGATTCCGCTTGCTGAAGCTTCGGAACGAGGTTTTAAAACCCAAGGTCCGGGAACATCCTGTGTGAACTGATGTAATTTTGCATCATTGAAAATCGAGGAAAATTCCGGAACAGAAATTCCGTTGTCCTTGGCCTGTTGGCGCATTGCCAGCTTATCTCGGAAATAACGATGTGTTGTCTGTCCCATTCCTGGAATCCGGTAGGTCTCGCGAATCATCGCCGCTTTTTCCACATCGAAATCATCCAATGCAATTACGGCATCAATCTGATGATTTTTCATCAAATAGGCGAATCCCTGTACAAGATGGTCAAGATTCCAAACCGAAGGCTCAAGCTCCGGCATATAATAAACCTCGTCGATAGCGTGCCAAGGCCAATTTTTTTCTTTCAGGTTTTCCGATGTAATCAAGATGACTTTGTTGCCGAGTTTTTTGCACTCGTCCATAAAATCGTAACCTTTGTAATAACAGGAGATGCAGACAATCGTTTTTTCCATATTCATTTTCAAATTTGTATTGTGTAAAAAGTAAAATGTACAAAGATTTACTTCTTTATTTTTAGTCTAATAATTTTCAATTAAATCTAATAACAGCTGAACGCCATAACCTGTTGCCGCTTTATCTTTGGCATAACCAACATTTCCAAAAGCAACACCGGCAATATCCAGATGCGCCCAATTCTCGTGACCTTCTATAAACTGTTCCAAGAATTTTCCAGCAATAATGCAATCTCCGAACGGTTTCATCGAAATGTTCTTAAAATCTGCAACATCCGAAGTGAAATCATCTTTCCAAACATCCCAAAGCGGCAGATTCCAAAGACGCTGATTGGTTTTATCTGCGGATTTTTCCAGCTTGATTTTCAAATCATTATTGTTCGAGAAATAAGCCCCACAAGTGTAACCGAACATTCTGACCGAACTTCCTGTGAGTGTTGCCAAATCAATCAAAACATCAGTTCTGTAATTTTTTGACAAGTAAGAAAGTCCGTCAGCTAAAGTCATTCTTCCTTCTGCATCGGTGTTCAGTACTTCGATGGTTTTTCCATTATAAGCTTTCACGACATCGCTTGGCAAATATGCATTTTCCGAAACAGCATTGTCCGTAATCGGAAGAATGGCAATGATATTGACAGGAATTTTGAGTTCCGAAGCTGTAATCAAAGTGCCAATAACAGCGCTTGCTCCGCCCATATCACTTTTCATATAATGCATATTGTCTGATGGTTTGATGGAAATTCCGCCTGTATCAAACAAAACGCATTTCCCAACCAATCCGAAAGTTTTTGCATCATCTTTTCCACAATTGTATTCCAAAATCGTGAAAGCAGCTTCCTGCGAACTTCCTTGATTAACAGCAACAAACGCACCCAAACCTTCCTCAATTGATTCTTCTCTATTGAATGATTTATATTTTAATTGATTTTTTTCTGCAGTCGATTTCAGAAAATCTGAAATCTGGTCAACTTTTTTGTGATTGGCGGGTTTGTTCAGCCATTCCATTCCGGCAAATTGTCCGTTGCAAAGGGCTTCTGTTTTTAAGGCTAAATTTTTTCCTTCTTCTTCAGAAATATTTTCAAAATGAAGTTCAAAATTCTCCTGCCAAAACGGATGCGATTTCTCGAAAGGGTAGAGGTAAGTTCCCAAAAACAAACCTTTCACGAATTCTTCTGTTAAATCCAATCCTAACTTTGAATGAACCGAAGTTGGCACTGGTTGCAGGTTTTTTTTATAATCATTCGCAAATTTATTTGCGATAGCTTGAATTTCGAATCCTTTTGAATCTTTACCGATTCCAATGAAAAAATCGAACTTATCTGAATGGGTTTTGATGAAAACTTCATTCTTTTTTCCATTGAAGAATAATTCAACGTTCGGATGCGAGTTTTTTTCCTGTTCCCAATCGTCTTCGCCGAACAGGTATATGTTTTGTGTTGTTGATTCTTTTTTATTGTAAATTTTAATCATTTGTCTGATTTTCTAATTCATTTTTAGCTTTTACAGGACTTTCCAGACTGTCGATGTAAAGCCATTCTACGGCTCTTGGAAATTCCTGAGACCAGAAAAATTCCTGATGTGTTCCTTTGTCGCTGATGTTGGTTCTAACTTCAAAATCGAATGATTTCTGAGCCGTCAATTTTTTCAACGCTTTTTCAAATAATCTGAT
>QFQW01000052.1 GCA_003248755.1 Chryseobacterium sp.
AGACAAATCGGTGGAAAATCTGTCCCCCCTGCAATGTGCTACTACAGCAAATTGGAAACAAGTGGTGGTAGATGTAGAACTTGTCTTGTAGAGGTTTCCAAAGGTTCTGAAGCGGATCCTAGACCAATGCCAAAATTGGTGGCCAGCTGCAGAACCGGTGTTATGGACGGAATGGAAGTAAAAAACCTGACTTCTGAAAAAGCACAGGAAGGTAGAAAAGCGGTTACCGAATTTCTTTTAATCAATCACCCGTTGGATTGTCCTATCTGTGACCAGGCTGGAGAATGTCATCTTCAGGATTTGGGTTATGAACACGGTGTTGCCAATACCAGAACAGAATTCGAGAGAAATACTTACGATGCAGACGACATCGGGCCAAACATCAAACTGAATATGAACCGTTGCATCCTTTGCGCAAGATGTGTATTGGCTGCGAATCAGTTGACTGAAAAAAGAGAACATGGAATCCTTTACAGAGGCGACCATGCAGAAATATCAACAATGTTGAACAAAGCTTTGGACAATGATTTCATCGGAAATGTGATTGATGTTTGTCCGGTTGGAGCATTGACAGACAGAACCGCGAGATTCGAAAGCAGAGTCTGGTTCACAAAACCTTACAACGCAACCTGTACTTGTTCTAAATGCAGTGGAAAAGCTGTTCTTTGGATGAAGGGTGATACAGTTGTAAGAGTAACGGCGAGAAAAGACCAATACGGCGAAGTTGAAGATTGGATCTGTGATGAGTGTCGTTTCCACAAAAAAGATACTGCTCTTTGGAACATCGAAGGGCCAAGACATATCGACAGGCATTCTGTGATTTCTCTTAACCATTACGAGAAAAAAACAGACAGCTACAATGTTTTGGATAATCCGGAAGCCAAAGAAATTGGCGTAGCAGATGAAAAAGAAATTGAAAAATTAGATAGTTAATAAAAATTTAAACTCAATTTTTACAAAAATTTTGAACTTTAAATTTTGAACTTTTAAAATATGGAATTACTGACTTTTAAAATCATATTAGTATTGGCGCTATTCCTTTTGGCACTTACTATTGCTGCCTATTCTACTTGGGCAGAAAGAAAAGTGGCGTCGATAATGCAAGACCGTATCGGACCAAACAGAGCAGGACCATTCGGGTTATTACAACCGTTGGCTGATGGTGGTAAATTTTTCTTCAAAGAAGACTTTACGCCGGCTAATGCTGAAAAATTCCTTTTCATCTTAGGACCGTCATTGGTGATGTTTATTTCATTAATTACCGGAGCCGTAATTCCTTGGGGTAAAACATTGAATTTCGGAGGTGTTTCTTACGATCTTCAGGTTGCTAATATTGATGTGGGCGTTCTTTTCATTATCGGAATGGCTTCTATCGGAGTTTATGGAATTATGATCGGAGGTTGGGCTTCAAACAATAAATATTCATTGTTAGGAGCAATCAGAGCTTCTTCTCAGATGATTTCTTATGAATTGGCAATGGGATTAGCACTTCTTTCAATCATTATGATGACAGGAAGTCTTGACCTTAAAGCTATTTCTGAAGCTCAATCCGCTGGGAAAATTTGGGGATTCATTCCTGCAATTTCCGGAATCAACTGGAATATTCTTTATCAACCGTTAGCATTCTTAATATTTTTTGTTGCTGCTTTGGCAGAAACCAATCGTCACCCTTTCGATTTACCAGAATGTGAATCTGAATTGGTAACAGGTTATTCTACCGAATACTCATCAATGAAATTAGGACTATATATGTTCGGGGAATATGTGAATATGTTCATCTCCAATGCATTTATGGTGGTTCTTTTCTTCGGAGGTTACAATTATCCCGGAATAGATTGGGTAACTCATAACTGGGGAGAAAATGTTGCTGGAGTATTAAGCATTGTTGCTTTCTTAACAAAAACAATCCTTGGAATTTTGATCTTCATGTGGATCAGATGGACACTTCCGAGATTCAGATATGATCAATTAATGCATCTTGGATGGAAAACTTTGATTCCATTGGCATTGGTAAATCTAATTGTAACGGGTGCTGTGATTTTAGCATTTGGAAATTAATTGAAATTGAAAATTTGATAATGAGGTGATGTGATAATTTGATTCAAAATCTAATATCTAACATCTGGCTTCTAACATCTAACTTATATTAAATGAAACTTACTAACAGATCAAAAGTTGTTTCGAATAAAGAAATGACCATTGCGGAAAAGATCTACCTGCCGGCGATCTTCAAAGGAATGGGAATCACTTTCAAGCACGCTGTAAGAACCGTGATGAAAGGTGCACCTGCAGTTTATTCTTATCCGGAGGTTCAAAAACCAAGAGCCGAAATCTGGAGAGGCCAGCACGTTTTGAAAAGAGACGAGGAAGGCAGGGAAAGATGTACTGCCTGCGGACTTTGTGCGGTTGCCTGTCCTGCGGAAGCTATCACAATGAAAGCTGCTGAAAGAACCAAAGAAGAAAAACACCTTTACAGAGAAGAGAAATATGCTGAGATTTACGAAATCAACATGCTAAGATGTATCTTCTGCGGAATGTGTGAGGAAGCTTGTCCTAAATCTGCTATCTATCTTACGGACAGATTGGTAGATGTGGAACAAAACAGAAATTCTTTCATCTATGGAAAAGATAAATTGGTCGAAAAAATTAATGCAAGGATTGATATCACAGAGAGACAATCTGAGAAACAAAAAAATGCAGTAAAATAATGGATCAGTTTTTATTTTTCTTAGTCGCATTTTTAGCAATTTCAAGTGCTGTTTACTTTGTATTCGCGAGAAATCCTTTATATGCGATTCTTTCACTTATCGTGACGATGTTTTCCATTGCAGGAATGTACATTCTTCTTAATGCCCAGTTTTTGGGAATCGTTCAGATTATTGTTTATACAGGTGCCATTATGGTATTGTTCCTTTATATCCTGATGATGCTTAACCTCAATAAAGAAGATGAAAGTAAGAAGGCCAACCTTCCGAAGTTCATCGGGATTATCTCGGTTTGTATCTTGTTCGTAGGAATGCTTGGCGCTTACAGAGGTCTTTCCGGGAAAACAACGGTTGCGGACAACATCGACCATTCGGTTGGTTTGACCAAAAATCTGGGAAGATTATTATTTAACGAATATGTATTACCCTTCGAATTGGCTTCTATCCTGATTTTAGCAGGGATTGTAGGTGCTGTTTTGATTGGTAAAAAAGATTTATAAGATTATGGGAGGAGATGTAAATACATTTATACAACAGATACCTTTGGAATATTTTATTATTCTGAGTACAGTTTTGTTCTGCCTTGGTGTTTTAGGAGTTCTAATCCGAAAAAATGCCATCGTCATATTAGGATGTGTAGAATTGATGCTTAATTCCGTAAATCTTTTATTAGCAGCTTTTTCTGCTTACAAAGGTGATGGTAACGGTCAGCTTTTGGTTTTCTTCATTATGGTAGTTGCGGCAGCGGAAGTAGCTGTAGGATTGGCAATCATTGCAATGATGTACAGAAATACCAAATCTGTGGACGTAAGTATTTTTAATAAATTAAGAGGATAATAAAAGGAATGGAAAATTTAGTTTACGCGATCGTACTTTTACCTTTAGTTGGATTTCTTATCAACGGACTTTTTGGAAAGAACCTTCCAAAGATAGTTGTTGGAAGTCTGGCCACATTGGTAGTTTTTGCTTCGTTTGTTATCACAACAAGTTTATTTTTAGGATTTGGTAAAGAGAGTGCACCTGTTGTCATTAAAGCTTTCGAATGGTTTAGAGTGAACGGAATCCAGGTTAATTTTGGCTTCCAAGTTGACCAATTGTCATTGATGATGGTAATGATTATTACCGGAATCGGGTCATTGATTCACCTCTACTCTATCGGTTATATGAGCCACGATAAAGGTTTCTATAAGTTTTTCAGTTATCTGAATCTATTTATCTTCTCTATGTTGCTTTTGGTTTTAGGAAGCAATTATCTGATTCTTTTCATCGGTTGGGAAGGTGTAGGACTTTGTTCTTATCTATTGATTGGCTTCTGGTACACCAACGAAGAATACGGAAAAGCGGCAAGGAAAGCTTTCATTATGAACCGTATTGGTGACCTTGGATTGCTGATTGGTATCTTCGCAATTGCAGCCAATGTTAATGCTATCGATTATCTTTCTGTCGCTCAAAATGCTTCAAGCTTTGAATTAGACGGAACAACAATTATATTCATCACAGCGAGTTTATTCATCGGAGCCACCGGTAAATCTGCTCAGGTTCCATTATACACTTGGTTACCCGATGCGATGGCTGGACCAACACCAGTTTCTGCATTGATTCACGCAGCAACGATGGTTACAGCTGGTATTTATTTAGTAGTAAGAAGTAACTTCTTATTCACTTTAGCACCAACTGTTCAGGACGGAATTTTATTAATCGGATTCTTAACCGCAGCTTTGGCAGGCTTCTACGCACTTCGTCAAAACGATATCAAAAAAGTATTGGCATATTCTACGGTTTCTCAGCTTGGATTTATGTTCATCGCGTTAGGATTAGGTGCTTATACAACAGCAATGTTCCACGTAATGACACACGCTTTCTTCAAAGCTTTGTTATTCTTAGGAGCAGGTTCTGTAATCCACGCAATGAGCAACGAACAAGATATGCGTTTTATGGGTGGACTGAAAAAATATATTCCAATTACTCATATTACATTCTTAATAGGAACATTGGCAATCTCTGGTTTCCCTTTACTTTCAGGTATGATTTCTAAGGATGAGATTTTGGTTGCAGCTTATGCTAAAAACCCGATTTACTGGGTCATGTTATTTGTATTAGCGGCTATTACAGCAACTTATATGTTCAGATTGTATTATTTGACTTTCCACGGGCAATTCAGAGGTACAGAGGAACAAAAACATCACTTGCACGAGAGCCCTGTGAATATGACTTTACCATTAATTGTTTTGGCTGTTCTTTCAGTGGTTGGAGGTTTTATTAATCTTCCTCACTTCATCGGACACGGTCATTATGCAAAACTAATGGAATGGTTGAAGCCTGTTTTGACAGAAGAAAGTTTCAAACAAATGGAAAATACACTTTCCGGAGTTGATTTCAATACAGAAATGATTCTTTTGGGCGCAACAATATTGATGTTCTTCACAGTTTGGTTTTTCGTTAAGAATACTTACGTTAAGAAACAGAAAAAAGCACTTCCGGAAGAACAATATTCTGGTTGGGAAAAATTGTCTGCTAAGAAATTATTCATCGATGAGATTTATAATGCTTGTATCGTAAGACCAATTGAAGAAGCTGGAAAAGCGGCCGCAATGTTTGATAAAGCTGTTCTTGACCCGATTGTTAATTTCATCGGATTAGGAGCGCAAGACTCTGGACGAGCGGCAAAACGTCTTCAGAACGGAAACGTGGAAAACTATGTGTTAATCATGTCATTGGCCATAGGAATTGTACTGATTGTTAACTTTATATTGAAATAATAATGTCCTGTTTACTATTAACATTATTACTTTTACCTCTCGTAGGTTCGGGTTTACTATTTTTCTGGAAGAATCCTTCTAGTAAATATATCGCATTGGCTTTTGCTCTTGTAGAGATGTTCATCGCATTCTATATCTTAGGAAATTTCGATTTCCACCCGACTGTAGATGCGCCATTACAATATGAAATCACTTATCCTTGGTCGAACTACATCAAGAGTAGTATCAATTTCGGGATTGATGGAATGAGTATGCTGATGGTTCTATTGACCAACATTTTAGTTCCATTGATTATCCTTTCTTCTTATAATGAGAGCAAAGGTTATCCTAATTCTCTCTACGCATTGATATTATTGATGCAATTCGGATTGTTAGGGGTTTTCACTTCATTGGACGGATTATTATTCTACATCTTTTGGGAAGTAACATTGATTCCAATCTGGTTGATTGCAGGAATCTGGGGACAAGAAGACAAGCGAATCAAATTCACCACAAAATTCTTTGTTTATACATTCGTAGGGTCATTGTTTATGTTGATTGGTTTAATCTACGTTTACAACAATGCAGCATCTTTTGCATTGACAGACCTTTACAATGCTGACCTTAATATTAATGAACAAACGGTAATCTTCTGGTTTATTTTCTTTGCTTTCGCAGTGAAATTACCGGTATTTCCTTTCCATACTTGGCAGCCTGATACTTATACCTATTCTCCAACTCAAGGGTCGATGTTGTTATCAGGAATTATGCTGAAAATGGCAGTTTACGGAGTAATGAGATATTTGCTTCCTATCACGCCTTTGGCAATCGGAGGAATTTCCGGCGAGATTGTTATCATCCTTTCTGTAATCGGAATTATTTATGGCGCTTTAATCGCTTTGATTTCTACTGATACTAAGAGATTGATTGCTTATTCTTCACTTTCTCACGTTGGATTAATTGTAGCCGGTATTTTTGCTTCTGCAGTTGTTACGATGAGAGTTGGATTAGATTTCGAAGGAGCTCAAGGTGCAATGATTCAAAGTTTTGCTCACGGTATCAACGTTGTTGGATTGTTCTATTGTGCAGATATTCTTTATAAAAGATTCAAGACAAGAGATATTCGTCAAATGGGAGGTTTGGCAAAAGTCGCTCCTAAATTCGCCATCTTGTTTATGATTATCTTGTTGGGAGCAACGGGAGTTCCATTAACCAACGGATTCATCGGGGAATTTATCTTGCTGAAATCAGTTTTCACTTACAATGTATTAATGGCTGTTTTAGCAGGTTTGACATTGATTCTTGCGGCAGCTTATATGCTTAGATTCTACGGAAAAGCAATGTTCGGAAAAGGAGATGAAGCTGTTTTGGCAACTACAAAAGATATCAGCAGTGTTGAGTTTACAGTTTTGGCAAGTTTAGCTGTTTTTGTAATTGTTTTGGGAGTTTATCCACAACCGGTTATAGAAATGGTGACGAGCTCTGTGAGATTCATTTATGCATCCATGATTAATTAATAAAAAGATTAAAAAAAATAAAAGATTAAGAAAGTAGATGAAAATCTATAATCTGTAATCTAAAATCTAAAAAGCAATGAGTGTTTTAATAGTTTTATTCCTTACAGCAATTCTGGTATTATTCTCAGGAGTTTTTGAGAAAGGAAAATATGCGAGATATATCGGAATCTTAGGATTAATCGTTGGTCTAGGAATCAGTTTTCTTCCGGAATGTGAGTTTTTTGCACAGTACAAATCAATGTATGACTACAGTTACAACGCGGCTCTGTTCACAAAAGTATCGATTGTTGTTACGACTCTTCTATTCTTTTTAGGAGGATTTGCATTCAGCAACCACAGAAGTCATCAGTCAGAGTTATATGCATTGATGTTGTTTGCACTTTGTGGAGGAATCGTATTATTTGGATTCCAAAACTTGGTAACATTATTCATCGGGATAGAAATTTTGTCAATTCCTTTGTATGTAATGGCCGGAGCTAATAAAACCGACCTTCGTTCAACAGAAGCTTCTATGAAATACTTCCTGATGGGAGCATTCGCAACAGGATTTCTTTTGTTTGGTGTAGCTTTGGTTTACGGAAGCGCAGGAAGTTTTGACCTTTATGCCATCCACGATTTTGCTTACAACAATCCTAAGAACTTGATGCTGATTATGGGAGCTATTTTGATGTTGTCTGCACTGGCTTTCAAAGTATCATTAGCACCTTTCCATATGTGGAGTCCTGATGTTTATCAAGGAGCACCTTCTTTGATTACAGCATTTATGGCTTCGGTTGTTAAGATTTCCGGTTTCTTTGCTTTGTTCAAATTAATGACGATTGCTTTCGGTGGAATTGCCGGAGACTGGATTAATATATTAGGAGTTTTCATCATCTTAACTTTGCTTTTGGCCAACGTAATGGGATTGGTACAAACCAATGCAAAAAGAATGCTCGCTTACTCTTCCGTTTCTCACGCAGGTTATATTTCATTGATATTTTTCGGAATCAATAACTTCTCGACTTATATTTTAGGTTACTATCTATTTGCATATTCATTGGCAACCGTTGGAGTTTTCATCAGCTTGATCTGGGTTGAGAAAATCAAAAAAGAAACATCATTTGCAGCTTTTAATGGACTTGGAAAAAAAGAACCAATCTTAGCAGTTGTTTCTACAATATCAATGCTTTCAATGGCAGGGATTCCTTTGACAGCAGGTTTCATCGGAAAGTTAGGAATCTTCAATCAAGCGATTGGCGGACATTATGAGTTTTTAGTTCTGGTAGCGGTTCTTGGTTCTGCTCTTAGTATCGCTTACTATTTAAGATTAATTATCGCAATGTTCTTCTACAAAGAAAATACATTCACAGAAATCGAAACATCTACTATCACATACAAGATTGTTTCTATAGTGATTATTGTAGCATTAGTTTCGATGGGAATTGTTCCGGACTTGTTTGCTAAAATTTTCGGATTGTAAAGAATTCAATAAAGATAAAAATACAAACCTGATTCAGCTTGAGTCAGGTTTTTTTTATGTTGATTATTATAATATAATTTATCATCTTGATGAATTTATAAATTCTCCTTGATAAATTGATAAACTCTCCTTGATGAATTGATAAACTCTCCTTGATGAATTCATTCGAAAATTAAAGCAAGTTTCTAATTTGTAGATAATCGGTTCATATATATCCCATAGAATTATCATTAATTCGTACAAAAAACCTAATTTTATTCAAATATTTATTTTCAATGAAAAAGTTCTTAGTGTTATTCTGTGTTATAACAGTTAGTTTTGGTTTAGCTCAAACCAATTCTGTCGAAGAAAATTACACAAAAAAAGAGGTTTACATCCCAATGCGAGACGGAACAAAATTGTTCACCATCATTTATACACCGAAAGATATTTCAAAAAGTAACAAGTATCCGGTCATTATGAACAGAACTTGTTACAGTATTGCGCCTTACGGAGAAACTAATTTCAGAAAGAAACTAAGTCCTAACAAATTCATTGAAAATGAAAAATACATCTTCGTATTCCAAGATGTCCGTGGCAGATATATGAGCGAAGGCACTTTCACGAATATGACCCCACAAGTTAACCACAAAACAAAAAAAGATATCGATGAGAGTACAGATACCTATGATACTGTTGACTGGCTGGTAAAAAATATCCCGAACAACAACGGAAAAGTTGGTCAATACGGAACGTCTTATCCAGGCTTTTACACAGCTGTAGGAACTTTGGCCAATCATCCCGCTCTAGTTGCTTCTTCTCCACAAGCACCGATTTCAGATTTTTGGTTTGACGATTTTCATCATAACGGAGCTTTCTTAATGAGTTATTTCAAGACCTTCCCTGTTTTTGGTGTTAATAAAACTAAAGCTGAAAAAGAATCTTGGTTCGCAGATAAAATGATAAAACCTACATCCGATGACGGTTATCTGTTTTATAAAAATATGGGAACACTGAAAGATGGTGTTGACAAGTATTACAAAGACAACTTCTTTATGCAGGAGGTAGTTGAGCATCCTAACTATGATGAATTCTGGCAAAAAAGAAATCTGATACCTCATCTTAAAAATATCAATCACGCAGTAATGACAGTTGGAGGTTGGTTTGATGCAGAAGACTTACGCGGTCCATTAGAAATTTATAAAACAATAGAAAAAACAAGTCCAAAAGCTAAAAATACCATTGTAATGGGACCTTTCTCTCATGGCGGCTGGAACTATGACAGTGGGAAACATTTTCATAATGACATCTATTTTGGAGACAGCATTGCAACTTTTTATCAGAAAAATATTGAGCAGCCTTTCTTTCATCATTACTTGAAAGAAGATTCCAAAACAGCAGCAAAACTTCCGGAAGCCTATATGTTTGACACAGGCAAAAAACAATGGGAACAATTTGAAAACTGGCCGCCAAAGCAAAGTCAAAAAGTGACTTTCTATCTTGACAATTCTGGGACTTTAGCTAAGAATATTCTCAATCAAGTTGCATTTTCAGAATATACTTCTGACCCCCACAAACCTGTTTTAAGTAGTGAAAACTATAAAGACATGAATGGTTTCACACCAAGGAATTATATGAGTGAGGACCAACGTTTTGCTAGTTACAGACCGGATGTACTTACATTTACAACCGAGGTATTAGAAAATGATTTGACATTGGCCGGAGAAATTTTGGCTAAATTGAAAATAGCTTCTACATCTACCGATGCGGATTTTGTTGTAAAATTAATAGATGTATATCCTTCTGATGAAAAAGCAAATGCAGATAAACCCAGCGTAGTTTATGCTAATTATCACCAAATGGTAAGAAGTGAGATAATGCCGGCAAGATTCCGTAATAGTTTTGAAAAACCGGAAGCTCTTGTCCCTGATCAAGAAACCAATGTGAATGTTAAATTACAAGATGTTTTACACACTTTCAAAAAAGGACATAAAATCCAGATTCAGGTTCAAAGTACTTGGTTTCCTTTGATGGCAATTAATCCTCAAAAGTTCCTTGAAAATAATTATAAAGCAACGAAAGAAGATTATACAAAAGCAAATATCAAAGTTTTCAACAGTAGTTCAATCGAAGTTGAAGTTCTAAAATAAAATAAAAGCACAAACTTGAGTTTGTGCTTTTTTAATTATAATGATTTAATAACTTCCGATGCTATTTCGTATGACCTCAATTTCTTGTCAAAATCATAGATATTTCCGGAAACAATAATTTCATCTGGTCGAAAATCTTTGACGAATCTTGATAATTTTTCTTTTAAAATTTCCTTATCACCAACAAATGTTTTAGCAGTCATTCTATTGAGATGAAGTGCAACCTCATCAGAAATATCTGCCAGTTCCGTCTCTTCCGGGGGCAATAACGGTTGTCTCTGGTCTGTCAAGATATTGACAAATGCCTGGAAATGAGAAGTTGATAAATAATGAGCCTCATCTACAGATTCTCCTGCAATTATATTAATACAAACCATCACATAAGGCTCATCTAAAAATTCGGAAGGTTGAAAATGCTCTCTATAAATCTCCAAAGCAACCTCTAGTTGCGAAGGTGCAAAATGGGCTGCAAATGCATAAGGCAATCCCAATTTAGCAGCCAAAAAAGCCGAATCAGTAGAACTTCCCAAGATATAAATTGGTACATCCGCACCTTCTCCGGGAATAGCTCTTACCTTGGCTTCAGAATTTTCATGAGACATATATCTTTGAAGTTCTTTAATATGAAATTCAAAATTATAATTGGGAGTAAAATTGGCTCCTCTCAATGCACTCGCTGTCAATGTATCTGTTCCCGGTGCTCTTCCTAAGCCAAGGTCAATTCTGCCAGGAAACAATCCGTCCAGTGTTCCAAACTGTTCGGCTACAGACAGAGTTGAATGATTAGGAAGCATAATTCCTCCGGAACCTACTCTCAAAGTTTCAGTCTGTGAAGCAATATGTCCAATTAATATAGAAGTGGATGCGCTTGCCACATTCGGGAAATTGTGATGCTCCGAGAACCAATATCTTGTATATCCGAGTTGTTCCGCGTGCTGAGCAGATTGTACTGATTTTTGAAACGTTTTATTGATGTCATCTCCTTTGACAATAGTCGCCAAATCAAGAATTGAATATTTTAAAGCCATATTTTTTATTTACTTTATACTTCATACAAAATTAAACCAAAACATATTTTATTAAAAAATGATTACAATAGAATTAAAATATTATATTTGATATAACAATTAAAAATAAAACATAATGATTAAAAAACTATTCGCTGAATTCTTCGGCACATTCTGGTTAGTTTTCGGAGGTTGTGGAAGTGCAATCTTCGCCTCACAAATCGCTCCAGCTTCTAATGGACAATTAGGAATCCTTTTATTGGGTGTCGCTTTGGCATTCGGGCTTACAGTTCTTACAATGGCTTATGCCGTCGGGCATATCTCGGGTGGACATTTTAATCCTGCGGTATCATTCGGTCTTTTGGCGGGTGGTAGATTTTCTGGAAAAGAATTAGTTCCTTACATTATCGCTCAATGTATTGGAGCTATTGCTGCTGCGGCTGCTCTAAGCTTTATCAATGGCGGATCGGGTGATGGAAGTCCAGGTGCTTTTGCTTCTAATTTTTATGGTGAAGCTGTTTATTTTGGAAAAAGCTATGCTCTGGGAGCCGCATTTTTAACAGAGTTTCTTTTGACAACATTCTTTTTGATTATTATCCTGGGAGCAACGGATAAATTTGCCAATGGAAAGTTTGCTGGAATTGCAATTGGACTTGGATTGACGTTAATTCACTTGATTTCTATTCCTATCACTAATACATCTGTAAACCCAGCAAGGTCACTTTCTCAGGCAATATTTGCAGGAAGTTTTGCCCTATCACAAGTTTGGTTATTCTGGGTAGCTCCAATTTTAGGAGGAATCACTGGAGGATTGATCTACAAATTCTTATTACAAAGAAATGATGCTGAAGTAGCATAATAATATTTACATTAATAATACAAAACCTCGAAAAATCAATTTCGAGGTTTTTATTTTTTAAGACTGAAATTACTTTTGAATATCAATTCTTCATGTTTCCCTTTCAATTCAAACTTTTTAATCAGAAGATGACGTGCCATATTTCTCATAAATTGTTCTTTATCACAAAGTTTCCAATAAGAATCCATATGAATAGGTCTAGGTTCCCGAATGTTATAAAAAGTAGTCTGCCAATTATCTTCATCATGATAGAATTCTATGATTCCGCAATGTTCAGGAATATCATTATAATTAATCATTCCCATCGGCAAAAGAAAACTGAATGAGTTACAGATATAATCACCACAACCGATTTTTTCATGCTTTAGAAATTTCTCTCCAGTTTTTTGATTAGTATAGAATTTTTTGAAATCATTTTTAAAATCAGATTTAGACAACTTAATTTCAATTTCGTGACTGAAACCCGAATTATTAATTAGTAGAATATCGGCTTCCCAATCGGAATGAAAAAAATTGGTCAAGACAATTTCTTTATCAAAATCACAATTGGTATTGACAAAATTATGAACAAGCTCTTCTATCTTCAACATCATTAATAAGCTCTAATATTTACGAACAGTAACGTGGTAACAGCTTTGTTGTTTTTCCTTGATAAAAAAAATCCTGCCAAGGTTTTTATATTCTGTTAAAACTTTCTCAAGCTCTTTTTCCAATTTTGGATTAACCCTCAGTTTATGGTCAAATCGAACATACGAAATATCAAAAGCCGCTCCGTAATTATGAGAACTGATTCCTAATGATGCATTGGAATTAACTTTTCTTAATCGACATTGATCTTCCAAAGTTCTGGTAACAGATGACACAACGAAGAAACTCTTGGTATCGGTTGCAAATCTATTTGCCATATTCTCCAAAGTTGTCCTCGCCTTTTTCACCAGATAAGGCCGACTGTATTCCAAAGCCTGCAGACGGTAACCTCGGGATTTCTTTTTTACTTTTACAAATTTTCCTTTAGCAATATATTTGTCAACTGCTTTGGTGTCTTCCAAAATATTAACACCGAAATTTTGTGCAGCTAATAAATGTGGTTTATATAATTCGGTTGGTTCAACTTTTAGAATTGTTTTTAAATCATAACATTTCTGAGATTTGAAAACAGAAAAAAACAATAGAAAAACCAAAAATAAAAATCTCATTAATGATAATATTTGATAGATTAAATTTGTGTTTTTTCAAATATAATTAATTATAAATGAAATACAAATTTAAGAAACCAAAAGGCTGCAACCACGGATATCAGAATGGTCAATTCTTCCTAAAACTTGAAAAAATCCGTTTTCTGATCGCCCCAAATCCTGAGTTGCAATAAATGAGCAAGAATGCTTATTCGCTAAATCAATAATATTAATTGCCCCGGTTCTTCCATCTTCAACATAAGAAAAAGGGTCTTCTGTATTTCTAACCAACACTCTCATCCAATTTGGACTTTTATAGATATTTTCACCCAAAGAATAAGCTTGAGAAAGCAATTCTGTCATCGAATATTCTGAATAAATCTTTTCCGTTTTAAAACCTTCTTGGAATATTTTCAAAAGCTCATCTTTTGTCATTTCCTCTTTTCTACCCTTCATTCCTCCTGTTTCAATTACAGTTAGAGTGTTTGAGAGTTCTAAAATTTGAGAATTTGAGTTACAGAAATCAATAAAATCTAATAAAGCAAAAGAAACTCCAAAAAGAATGACTTTTTTATCGGTCAAAGATTGTAGTAAATCAAATAATTCCTGATGGTTGTAAAGAAAATAGCCATTCTCTGGTTTATCGGATTTCTTAATGAGATAATCGATCATATAAATCAAAGAAGAATGTGGATTTTCAGAATAATTGGGCAATAATCCTAAAAAAATATAATCTTCCGGTTTTCCAATGAATTGCTCAAAACTTTTGTAAATACTTTCTTCATACAAAGAAAAATCGGCAATATAATGTTTGGAACGATTCATTTGCGTAGTTCCGGAACTTTGAAAATAATTTTCAGCAGTAGAGTTTTTATCTAAAACCAAATGGTTTTTGAACATTTCGATGGGTAAAAAAGGAATATCCACCACCTCATTGATTGAAAACTTATCAATCTTCAAATAATCAACAAATTTTCTGTAAACCTCCACATTTTCATATTGATAATGAAAAGTTTCCAAGCAAGCCAGTCTGAAATCCTCTTCTGTTATTATATCAAAAATATTCTGCTTCATTATTTTCAAATCAGATTTTGAAATTTAATTTTCAAATTTTTTCACGTCAAATGATTTTCCGTCATAAACTCCGTAAGTGAAGTAAATGATCCAGTCTCCAAGATTTATGTATTTTGAGCCTTTTTCCAAGTCAAAAATTAAGGGAAGATGACGATGTCCAAAAACAAAATAATCGATGTTTTCAGTTTTTAGTTTTTCTTTGGAATATTGTATAAGAAATTCTTTGTCCTCTCCCAGAAATTCCTTGTCTTCATCACCGGAAATCAGTTTATTTTTTTGAGACATATAATTGGCAATTTTCATTGCTATGTCGGGATGCAACCACCGAAAAGCCCATTGTGCAAGAGGATTGGTAAAGACCTTCTTCATTCTTTTATAACCTTTGTCACCAGGTCCAAGTCCGTCTCCATGTGCTAAAAGAAAATGTTTTCCGTTAATTTCGTAATATCTTTTTTCAAAGAAAACAGGGATTCCCAATTCTTCCTCGAAGTAATTTTTCATCCAAAGATCATGATTTCCCACAAAGAAATAAATATCAATTCCAGAATCTTTCAACTCAGCAATTTTTCCTAAAACTCTGATATAACCTTTTGGAACAACATATTTCCATTCGTGCCAAAAATCAAAAAGATCTCCCATTAAGAAAAGAACTTGCGCATCTTTTTTGATAATGTCCAGCCAACGGATAAACTTCTCTTCCCTGATTCTGCTTTGTTTCAAATCAGGAACTCCGAAATGTTGGTCGGAAGCGAAATATATTTTTTTATTTGAATCGAGATTAATTTTCATCAATTGATTTTGAAATAAATTATGAATTAATCAAAATTGTTACGTTCGTCGTTTTGGTCTCTTTTGCTATAGATCCACATTCCGAGACCCAGACCGATAACAGCTGCGAAAGCTGTTAACAATGCTCTTGATAATTTGTCCGGTGCATCACTTCCAAGATAGTTCATCAAGAAAATAATAATAAAAGTAATGATTCCGAAAAATAGATATTTTGGATTTTTAAAATTCATTTTCTAAAGTTTATAGGAAATCATAATTCCACCCTTATAAGGAAGCAACTCCCCACTTCTATTAGTCTCTCTTCCCATAGAATCTCCTTCTGTATCATAGCGGTCTCCACTCAGCTTATCATAACCTTTGTAGAAGCTTTGCATTGTCCCAAGTCCAAGGTAAATATCCATATTTAATTTATCACTCAATTTGAATTGGTAACCAGCAATTCCTCCTAACATAAACGAATATCCTCTTTGATATAGATTTGAGTTAATGTAAGGTGTAACTTCTCCGTTTTTGTGAACATAAAAATTATCATTCCAATATCCCCACTTTTGAATATTGAATCTTGCTAATGAAAAGTCAACACCGACATAGAATTTTTTGAAAGCTTCATTAAAATAATACCTTCCATTGAAGCCCAACATATAAACCTGGGCATGTTTTCCCGCAAAAGATTTCCAGGGAGAAACAAATAAATCTGCCTGCCCGGTAATATGTTCTGAAAATCCATGTTCAACTCCGACATTCAGCATGCCTACAGGAATAAACAGAGCGTTGGCTTTGATGTAAGTTTCATTATTTTGTGCAAAAGTAAAAATGACAACGCTAATAAAACTCAGTAAAAAAAGTTTCTTCATCATTATTTTTTGTTCAGAATTTCATTCATTTTAGTAGCATCTCTGTTTTCTTCTTTTGCGAAGTTGGCTGCCATTCCTGCGAACATTTTGGCTTCTTCTTTTTTTCCCAGTTTGTCATATAATGTTGCCAGAATACTTGTTGAATCATAGTTTTCCGAAGACATTACAACTTTCTCTGTCCAACGAGCTGCGGCTTGTAATGATTTGATATCTGTAGATTTTTCACCAATTGTGCTTGCTGCCGCTAACAATTCATTGTTATTGAATTCATCTGGATTTTTGTAATATTCTAAAGCAGTTTTCTCGTAAGCAGGAAAATTATCATGAGCTGAATAATAGTTTAGTTTATAAAGATTCAAACTTTTTGTAAGCTCATCTTTTGGAAACAACCCTTCTCCTTCTTTCAGGATTTTTGCATCATCGATTGTTTTTGTCTTTTCATCGGTTGCAGAAGTCACCAATTTCATCAGCTTAAGGTAATTATCAAACTGTGTATAATTTTTCTCTGTTAACAATTCAACAATTCCAGCTTTATTTGCTGTGAAAACCTTGTAGTTTTTATCGTCCACAGACTGTGTGAAATTAAGAAGGGCATTCACTTCTTCACCTGTAAAAGATTTATCTTTTTTATTGGCAAAATATTTTTCTGAAGCTTGTTTTGCTAATATTGGGTCTTTGCTTGCATAAAGATTAATAAAGTTCAGTAAACCCGCCTGGTCTAATTTCCCTTTTAGAAATTCGTCTTTCAGGTTTGTGTTGACTAGACTAGGATTGTTATTCTTTTTGCCTAATGCCAAGAATTCTTCTGTTTTGATATAACCTAATTCTTTCCCCACGATTTCTCCTTCTCCATTTAGAAATAATAAAGTTGGGTAACTTCTGATTCCATATTTTGAAGCCAGACTAGGGCCTTCCCCTTTTTCCATGTCAAAATGAGCGTTGATGAAGTTATTGTTGTAATAGTCTGCAACGTTTTTATCTGTGAAAACATTACGTTCCATTAATTTACAAGGTCCACACCAAGCGGCGTAAGCATCCAGAAAAACTATTTTCTTTTCAGCTTTTGCTTTTGCCAGGATTGTTGCAAAGTCAGAATCTTCAAATTTGATGGTCTGTTGAGAAAAACTCAATTGAGAAAATAATAATATTAAAAAAAATGATATCTTGTTCATCCTTAGAATAAATCGAATTAACTGCGAAGATAACCATAATATAAGAATTGACCGAGAATGAAATAGTAAAGTTTTAATTTTTTAACTTTGCAAATCTCCAATTTGGACTTTTAAATAAAAGAATAAAGATAAAAGACTTTCAAGAATCTATTTTAAATTTACAATCTCTAAAACACTTGCTTTGTCATTCCGTAGGAATCTCAGCAGTTTAGATTGCTACAGAATGACAAAGTTGGATTTTTATGTTGAAGATTTTAAAGAAATAGAATCTGCAGCCCGACTTGAGCGGAAATCCTTTTTTGCGTGGACTCTAGTTCTATTTAAGAGAAAACGTGAGCAAAAAAGATTGGGAGCGGAAGGCGGAAATAGCTGCCCCAAAAATTAATTTTATTGAAATCAAAATATGAGGAAGTTATCCTTGCTTTTTACGAAAGACGGTTTGCAGTGGCAGATTTCTAAATCAAAAAAAGTCTTAGAAGAAAAAATCTGGCTGAAAGATGAAGAAACACCAAAAAATCTGGTTCAAGAAAAATTGGATGAAGTTCTGGCTTCTGAAAAATTTTCTGAAATCTCTGTAATGTCTGCAATCAATCATTTTTCGATTGTAGAAGAAGGTTTTGACCAGCACGATTTGGGTTATGACTTGATTTCTTACAATTCTGATGTTAAAAAAGATGCAGAAGAACTGATGTTGTCTGTGAATAAAAAATTCGGAATTCAGTTCTATTACAGCTTTCCGAAAGATTTTTATCAAAAAATAAAACAACTGGAAATTCCCGCACATTTCAATTTTTCAGGAGAAAAGTTCCTGAATTCTCTGAATGTGAAAAACCGAAAAGAAATCCACGTGAATCTCTATCATCAGCAAGCGGAATTCTTTGCCATTGAAAATAAAAAAGTAATTCTTTATAATAATCTGGATGCGGCTTCGGAAGTGGATTTTCTTTATTTCATCATGTTTACACTGAGTAAAATTGATTTCGGAATTTCTGAAACTCATTTTTACATCTATGGTGAAACGACTGAAAATGAAACTTTCATCTCAGAAATGCAGAAGTTTGTTCCAAACTTGAAAATCGTTTTCGATAATCTTCACAAGAAAAGCTTTATATTGGTTTGATGTAGGATAATAGGTGTTGGATGTCTTTAATATTGCGTTTACTATGAGTTTTAAATTTGAAAAATTAATTATTTGGCAAGATTCAATGAGTTTTGGAGAAATAATTTTTAAAATTTCCTCTGGATTTCCAAAAGACGAAACATTTAATCTCACCTCTCAAATTCGGCGAGCAGTAGATTCGATAGCCTTAAACATTTCTGAAGGCAGTATTTTACAAAGTAATTCAGAATTTAGGATATTCGATAAGGTCAATTGCAGAAGTTGTTACCTGTCTTTATAAAGCTAAAAATCGTAACTATATTGGCAATGTTGTTTTCGAAGAAAATTATAATTTCGCATACAAGTTAATGAATCACATTATCGCATTCAGAAACAAACTGACGTAATGTTAAAAACATCCATCATCAAACATCTAACACCCAACCAAAAATAATGTATAGAATCATCAGCGGAAAATGGAAAGCAAAAAAAATTGCTGCACCAAAAAACTTCGATGTAAGACCAACCACCGATTTTGCAAAAGAAGCATTATTCAGCATTATCGATAACAAATATGACCTTGAATTCTGCTCTGTTCTGGACTTGTTCGCAGGCATTGGCTCAATAACTTTGGAGTTTGCTTCCCGCGATTGCCAGGACATCACTTCCGTTGAACTGAATCCAAAACACGCCGGATTTATCAATTCTACAGCCAATGAATTGGATATGGGACTACAAGTGAATATCCAAAGAGCGGATGTTTTTGAATGGCTGAAAAAGAAAAGAAATCACGACAAAAAATACGAAATTATTTTTGCTGATGCACCTTTCGAAACAGAAGAAAGCAAATATAATGAGCTAATTGGTCTGGTTCTGAATAACGCATTATTAAAACCAAATGGCATTTTCATTTTGGAACATCAGAGCAGATTAAAATTCGCTCATCCGAATCTGAAAGACACCAGAAAATACGGGAACGTCAGTTTCTCTTTCTTCCAAAGCGAACCGATTTCTGAATAAAATTGATTGTGGTATGAAGAATTTCAACATCAGATTATTAATGATTTTCGTTCTGTTTTTCAGTTTGAAAATCTCTGCACAGAATTCTTATATCAATCAATATAAACCTTTTGCAACGGAGCTTTCTCAGGAGTTTGGGATTCCAACTTCGGTTATTCTTTCAATTGCTTTTATGGAAACCGGCGGTGGTACAAGTTCGGCTTGTAAAGTTCTAAACAACCATTTTGGGATGACAGGGAAAAACGAAATCAATAATTCCAGATTCAAAAGTTTCGCTGATTCCAAGGCTTCTTATCGTGCTTTTTGTGAATGGGTTTCGAAAAGGAAATTCTACGAAAAACTAAAAGGTTCGCAAGACCATAACGAATGGTTTGTTGCCATTGCTTCCTCCGGATACTCTACAAAACCTGCAGAATGGAAGCAAAAACTGAACATTGTAATGAAGAAAATCGGATTATAATCAGTTCTGAACCATAATCTTATCACAATCGTTAACCGCTTCATTTCCCCAATCGCAAATCGAACGCAGGACAGGAATCAAAGTTTTTCCAAAATTAGTCAAAGAATATTCTACCATCAGCGGTGGTTTTTGTGTGTAAACTTTCCGCTCGATAATACCGTCATCTTCCAGTTGTTTCAACTGCAGACTCAAGGTTCTTTCCGTGATTGTCGGGATTTCTTTCCTGATTTCATTATAACGTTTCGTTCCCATTGCGAGATGAATGAGAATCACAGCTTTCCATTTTCCTCCGATAAAACGCATTGTAACGCTTGTTCCGCAAGGAAATTTCTTATTATCGATTAAAAACATATACTATCATTATTGACCGTTATTGCAAAGTTAAGAAACACTACTTATTTTTGCAACTATAAAATTGATAGTACAAAATTATGGAAACATTTCTTAACAAAATGCAGAAAAGATACACTGTAAAAAAGTATAATTCTGAAGGAAAACTTGATAACGAAATTAAAGAACAATTGAAATCGATTCTCCATTTGAGCCCTTCTTCAATCAACAGTCAGCCGTGGAAATTCACTTTTGTAGAAAATTCAAAAGCTAAATCAGAATTTGCTGAAGCTTCTTATTTCAACAAAGAAAAAATTAATGACAGTCAGTTTTTGGTAATCTTTCAGGTTTTGAAGAATGCAGAAGATTTTGAAAAGCAAATCGAAGGAAATTTACCCGAAGGTTCCATAGAATATTACAACAAAATGATAAAACCGCACGGCGAAGATTACACAAAAAGCTGGATGGCACATCAGGTTTATCTTGCGTTAGGCATTTTGTTGAGTGCTTGTGCACAAATGGAAATCGATTCTACACCAATGGAAGGCATTGAAATTGCAAAATACGACGCTATTCTGGAAAATAAAAAATACACAACGCTGTTCGCAGTCGCAATTGGTGTGAGAGATGAAAATGATTTCAATCAACCGAAACTCAAGGCCAAATCAAGATTGAATTTTGAAGAGATTCTGGATGTGATTTAATGATAAAAGCCTTGAAAATTCAAGGCTTTTTTTGATTTTAAAAATAATTTATAACTTTGCAGAAATAAAATTCTAAAGATTATAATGTAAAATATAATTTCTTTTCAGGCAATCTTCTGCGGACCAACTCGTCTGCTATTGTTCATTTAAAAAAAGAAATTATGCTTATTTTACAAGATATATCTTACCAACATCCCAATAAAGATGTTCTTTTTTCGGACATCAACTTTACGCTTAATTCTCAGGAAAAAACAGCTTTAATCGGAAATAATGGTTCCGGAAAATCGACTTTGCTTAAAATAATTGCAGGCGAATTACAACCAAAATCAGGAACGATTAAATCTGATTCTAACATCTATTATATTCCGCAGATTTTCGGTCAGTTTAATCATTTGAGTATTGCTGAAGCTTTAAACATCGATAAAAAACTGAATGCTTTAAAGGAAATTCTAAACGGTTCTATAACCGAAGACAATATGGATATCTTGAATGATGATTGGACAATCGAAGACAGAATCAAAGAAGCTTTCAAGTATTGGAATCTGCCCGATTTCGATTTGAATCTGAAATTAGAAAATCTGAGTGGCGGACAAAAAACCAAATTATTTCTAGCTGGAATGATGATTCATCAGCCGGATTTGATTCTAATGGACGAACCTACGAATCATCTGGATTTGGCAAGTAGAAATTTGCTTTATGAGTTTATCAAATCAATATCGAAAAGTCTTTTGATTGTAAGCCACGACAGAGTTTTACTCAATCTTTTAGACAAAACCTTTGAACTCAATAAAAATGGAATATCAGTTTATGGAGGAAATTATGATTTCTATTCTGAACAGAAAAAAATTGAACAAAATGCACTCGAGCAGAATATTCAAAACCGAGAAAAGGAACTGAAAAAAGCCAAAGAAAAAGAACGCGAAACGATTGAAAGACAAAACAAATTGGATTCCCGAGGAAAAGGAAAACAGGAAAAATCAGGCGTTTCCAGAATTATGATGAATACGCTTCGCAACAAAGCGGAAAACAGTACATCAAAACTAAAATCTGTTCATTCTGAAAAAATTGATAATATCAGAGAAAATCTCCGCAACTTGAAAGATACCCTTTCCGAAATCGATAAGATGAAAATTAATTTCGATAATTTTCATCTTCATAAAGGGAAAATTTTGGTCAAAGCGGAACAAATTAATTTCAATTATCATCAAGAAAATCTTTGGGAAAACAATCTCGATTTTCAAATTGTGAGTGGAGAAAGAGTTGCAATAAAAGGTGATAACGGCTCTGGGAAAACCACTTTGATTAAAATGATTCTCGGTGAAATAAAACCGACTTTTGGTGAAATTTATTTATCAGAAAAGAAAACGATTTACATCGACCAAGAATATTCTTTGATTAAAAATGAACTTTCGGTTTATGAACAGGCTCAGCAATTTAATTTAAAAAATCTTGAAGAACACGAGGTCAAAACCATTTTAGCAAGATTTCTATTCTGGAAAAATGATTGGGACAAAAAGTGTGAATTCCTGAGCGGAGGTGAAAAATTGAAGCTCTTACTCTGCTGTCTTTCCATTCATAATATTTCGCCAGATATGATAATTCTGGATGAGCCAACCAATAATCTGGACATCCAGAATATTGAGATTCTGACATCAGCAATCAACGATTACCAAGGAACTTTGATTGTAGTTTCTCACGATAATCAATTTTTGGAAGATATAAATATTAGTAAGCTTGTCATTCTGAACGAAATGTAATGAAGGGAAGAATCTATAGATTCCTCGTTCCTCGGAATGACAAAAATAATCGGAATGACAAAAATAAAAAACGCCTCAATTAATCGAGGCGTTTTAATTATACTAATTTCGCAAGATAAATCTCAGCAGATTTTTCTAATAAATTGGGTGCTTTTTCTACAAACTCTTTGATATAAGACTGTTGATTATGAGCATCCAAACCTTCTTTGCTTTTCCAAATCTCATGAAATATGAAAACAGTTTCGTCTTCCAAACCTTGCTGCAAATCATATTTTTCGCAGGCCTCTTCTTTTCTTGTATTAAGGACCATATTATCAAGAATTGATTTCAAATCCTGAACGGATTCTGTTTTTGCTTTTAAAACAGCTGTTAAATAGATAGACATTTTTATTTTTTTTAGTTTAAAACTTCTGATTTAACATTCTGAAATGCATTTTTCAGATAATCTTTATATTCCTTTTCGTAGTTATCAATTCTTTCCGGCGTTGCTGCTTTTTCCATATCGTGAAAATGGAAACTTCCCAAACTTTTCATCCCGGTGAAAGCATTCATCCTGTGAAAACCAAATAAAACGCCTTCGTCAACAGAATGCTGATTGAAAAATTCGCCCTCCAAAGTGAAAGCCGTTTCCGGAGCATTCCAGCTTGTGGTTACGAAATAATGTTTTCCGTGCATCAAACCACCAGTTCCGTAATTGATGGCTGGGTTAACTCTGGAACGTCCGTCACTTTTATAGATTCCGTTGTTATGACCGGCCGTGAAAACTTCATCGATATAAAATTTCAGACGATTCGGAACCTGAAACCACCAAACCGGAAAATGATAAACCACAACATCAGCCCATTTAAAATTTTCTGCTTCATCAACTGGATTAAAATCATCATTAATATTAGTTATTCTGATTTCAAAGCCTTGTTTATCAAGCGTTTCTTTTGTCCATTTTGTAATTGTATTATTAAAACTTCCGCCGGAATGTGCGAATTTCTGTCCACCGTTGATTATAAATATTTTCATTGATTTTTTCATTTAATAATTTAATGATGCAAAGTTCCGACAGAAAAATCAATTATAAAAATAATATAAATTATATATTTGCATTATAATTATAATACAAAATGATAAATCTGGAATGGCTTAGAACTTTTAAAAGTGTCTATGAAACGCAGTCTTACACCAAAGCAGCGAAGGAATTGTATATTTCTCAACCTGGCGTGAGCCTTCATATTGGTTCGTTGGAAGCTTATGTTGGCTATTCTTTGTTCGAAAGGATTTCTAAAAAATTAATTCCGACAGAGAAAGCGAAGATTCTTTATAATTTTACTTTGGAACCGCTTCTAAAGTTAGAAACCGCCGAACAGACTTTCCATAAAACAACGAAAACCGAGCGTCCAACTGTAAGTGTTGGGATGTGTTTTGAAACTTTTCAATTTACGTTGGAAAAGCATATTCCTACTTTTGATTTTAATGTAATTATCCGGTTTGGATTATATGAACAGATGTTTTCGGATTTGGATAACGGATTGTTGGATTTGATTATCACACCAAGAAAGACTAATCTTAAAAACCTGAATTTCGAGGCATTTTCCAAAGAAAAAATTGTTCTGATAAATGGAACCGGAACCGATACTTCCCAATTCCAAAAATTAATTAAAACCAATAAAATCGAAGAAGCTGAAAACTGGCTGAAACAGCAAATATGGTACAGCACAGCAGCCGATATGGAGCATCTGAACAATTTCTGGAAAGCCAACTTTAACCGGCATCCGGATTTCAAACCAAATTATATCGTCCCGAATATCTGCTCGATTGTGCGTTGTTTAAGTGGAAATTCGGGATTCTCAATTGTTCCTGATTTTCTGTGCAAAAAAGAGATTGCAAATGGCGGAATCGAGATTACTTGGGAAGGCCATAATAAAATCGAGAACACTTTACACTTTGGCGAACGAACAAAAAATATGGTTCAGAACGAGATTGATGAAATTAAAAGTATTTTTAGAAATGAGAATTTTTAATTAATACTGTATAATTTAATCACATAGCCACATAGAAATGTAAATTAAATTCTCAATAAAAAAAGAGCAAATAGAAAAAATCAATCTATTTGCTCTTAATTTTTATAGTAAAGAACTATGTGTCTATGTGGTTTAACTTAAAGAACTTTAAGTTCCAAATCAATTGATTTTCCGAAGAATTTTTTAGAGATTTTTTCGAAATTCTTGGTAATATCCGATAAGAAAAATTGATAAGT